>CAYUUH010000050.1:0-7677 GCA_964447855.1 uncultured Methanosarcinales archaeon
AAACAAATCATGTTAACAAAAACATGAAGGGAAACTTTGTTTGGCTTATTGTGATTGTGAAGATAATGACATATCCTATTGAACTATACCCTTAATCTTCTTCGCAGTGACGCTAGCACCCAATGCCCATATAAAATTGCTCACCAGCAGCGCAACCACAATCCCGCTGACATATCTAATCTGCATTCCTGCAAGATAAACATCAGTGGCCCAAAGCCATGGAGCCTGGATTAAGTAAGCTGTTAATACAGCAGAAACTGCATGGAAATTATACCTTTTTATGAAAAACCCGGTAAAGTAGCCGAGGATTATGTTCCCGACTAAGATGTATGGGTTATTCACGGACATGGCAGTATATATTGAACCGAACGCTCCAGATATTGCGCCGCCATAAGGCCCATATATAATCGCTGCCAAAAAGATAAGGTATTGGAAAAAGTGTATCCTTAAGCCGAACAATGTCGTGTGATAAACCCCCAGATAATTTGGGAATATTGCAAGGAAGCTAAGAAGGCTTATTGTCTTCCAGTTAAGCTCTATCCCGAAAATGTTTTTTTCCTTGTTTAAGAACATCTTAACCTTAAGACATATTTTCTATTCTGATTACAACTGTCTTGTCTTTTATCTCAGCAAGATTGTTTATCTCTTTTATTGCATTCTGCAGATCCTTCTCAAGTGCCTCGTGGGTAGTCATGATAACTGGCACGACATCCTTGTTCACTTCCATCTGCCAGACACCTGCAATGCTTATCTTGTTTTTTCCAAGCACTCCTGCAATCTTTGCAAGGACTCCTGGCTTGTCAGCAGCAGCATACCTTAAGTAATATCTTGACTTGATATCATCCATGCTCTTCAGCTTTAGGCTTCCAAAATAACTTATCGGCTTCTCAGCCTTATTTCCAATCTTCTTTGCAATATCTATCGCATCCCCAAGAACAACAGTTGCTGTTGGCAATTGGCCTGCACCCTTTCCGTAAAGCATGGCCTTTCCGATATTTTCTCCAACTATATATACTGCGTTAAGCTCATTGCTCACAGAAGCAAGCTCATGCTTGATTGGTATCATTGTCGGATGGACTCTAAGCTCAATCTTTCCGTCATCCTTTTTTGCGATTGCGAGAAGCTTTATTGTGTAGCCAAGATGCTTAGCATAATCTAGGTCATTCTTGCTTATCTTTGTGATTCCCCACGCAGGGATATCATCGCTTATCTTTGAGTTGAACGCCAATGATGAAAGGATAACAAGTTTCTGCGCAGCATCCTTTCCCTCAACATCAAATGCGGGGTTTGCCTCTGCAAATCCAAACTCCTGGGCTTTCTTTAGTGCATCTTCATAGCTCATTCCTTCATCCATCCTGGTAAGGATATAGTTGGTTGTCCCGTTTACAATCCCATATATAGAATGGATATTATCAGCTGCATAGCTTTCCCTTAATGCCTTGATTATAGGTATGCACCCTCCAACAGATGCCTCAAACATGAAATTTACATTATTCTTCTCAGCAGCCTCAAAAAGCTCAGGCCCGTGCTTTGCAATCACTGCCTTGTTTGCTGTGACAACATGCTTTCCTTTTTGCAGTGCCTTCAGGATAAATGTCCTTGCAGGCTCATAACCCCCGATAAGCTCGATAACTATTCTTATTTCCGGGTCATCAAGAATATCATCCACTTTTGTTGTGAGCTTTGATTCTGGTATTCCTAATTTCTTTGCTGCATCCAGCTTTAAGTCGCACACTTTCTTCAGATTAAGCTTTACTCCAGACCTTTTCTCTATAGTCTCAGAATTCTTGCTGAGTATCTTGACTACTCCAGAGCCTATTGTTCCAGAACCGATTAATCCTATATTGACTGCCATTTTCAGATTAAGAATGTCTAAGAAAAGAGTATATAAAAGTTTCTAATCAGGTCTTGCAAGTGCGTAAAGAACTATATAAGGAACCATGTACAAATCATATTCAGCAAGTACTTCTGCCTCAAGAAACCTCTTCTTCAAGGCCTTAGGCGCTATTATATCCCCATCAAGCGCAGAGAATATAGTCCTCCTGTCCCTTACACTTAACTCTTCAGGGGTCCAGATGTCTTTTCTTACTTCTCTGAATACATTTGTCCAGCTTAGCCTTGTCTTTTTTCTCTTGTCAACTATGGTTGCTTCTTCTTTGCCGCTCTGTTTGTTTGGAAAAGCAATTCCGCAAAAAGATTCAACAAGTTTTACCATGGCTGCAATCCCATTATAACCACTGATGTCTTCCCTAGGATTTGGATGGAAATCCACTGCTGTCTCAAGCTCTGGCCCAGTTTTATATCCCACAGCCCTTAATATGGACATGCCCCTTGAACCATGTGTACCAAGCAGCTTTCTGCTGTCTGTGTCAATCTTATTACCTGAAGCAATAATCTGGAGGATTGTCGGGTCAGCCATTCCGATATCATGGAAGAATCCAAACTCAAGAGCATCTATTATATCAATGGATGAGTGATATTTTGCTCCAAGAGAATTAGTGCAATATTCCAACCCGCGCCCCAATGCCACAAGCCATTTTGCCTCATGAGCCGAGTCCTCATATTCTATCGGGTTTATTGAGTGCATATGGGAAAGAAGGGCTATCCTCTGAGGATACTTGTCCAACATAAATTTCTCAACATACTGGGGAAGGTGTTCAAGTGATGCAAAATCTGCATGGTCTTCCGGTGTCTGGGCCATCATAGCAAGCCTGTCTAAAGCATTCTGGAAAGAACCTACCTTGAGCTTCCTATCAAAATCTAAAGCCCTTTTCTTGGCAACAACTATGGCATGTTCAGGGTACTTCTGGTTTGGCATTTCCTGTCCTGGTCTAGCAGGCTCATATCCTTTTAGGAATTCAGCTTCTATAGCCTTGTAGAGTCCCATAAACTGTTCTTGAGCTTCTTCCATAGGGATTCAGAATCCTATAAACTATTTAAACTTTTACTATCCTAGAGTTAAGAATTGCTGCACTTAAGGCAATAACAGGTATAGTCATTCTTGTCAGGCTTTACTTTATGGCTATCGCAAATCCATGCATTGCACTTGTCACAGAAAGAGTCAGTTATCTTGCCGCACTTGTGGCATCTTCCTCCCTGGGATGCAAAGCGCTTGACCTCATCTATATAATAATACTTATGGACATCCTGCCTAGAGTTTCTCGCAGTCTTAACATATGGGTCTTTTCGCTTCATAATAAAAAAGAGAAAATAAAGGAAAAATTTAAGCTTTTCCTAGAATCCTAAACACTTTTGTTCCGCAAGCAGGACATACTCCCTTGACTGCCTTCATTCCGTTCTTCATTACCACTTCTGAAGGATCTTTTATCTCAACTTCTTTTTTGCACTTCATGCATCTTCCTTTTGGCATTTTTCTTACACCTCTCAATATTGTTATATTTATCTAAAAAATGGTTTCTATACAGATAACTATCTGTAGAGTATATAAATGTTTTGCAAAATGAGCTATTTGACTATATTGAGAAGCTGTTTTACATCATGAAGCACGTAATCGGCTCCGCTGCTCTTAACCTTCTTATTTCCATACTTAGCAAAGGCTGTATTCATTCCCATTCTCTTTGCCCCAGCAATATCTCGCTCTGGCCAGTCCCCAACCATCAAACACTCCTCTGGCTTAACTTTAAGGGCTTTTAGAGCTGCTTCAAATGGTAAAGGGCTTGGTTTGTGCTTATTTGTGTCTTCAAAGGCTACAACAACGTCAAAATAGTCCCCAATCTTCATAGAAGCCAGCCTTCCCCAAGCTTTTAGCTTAGGAGCATCACTGACAATTGCCAGTTTCACGCCCCTCTGCTTAAGCTTCAAGAGCACACTATGGACATGAGGATAAGGCTCCAAGAAGCCGAACTTAACCTTCCTGTATGCCACAACTCCATGGGCAAGTATCTTTATATCTACTTCATTCGTGACTTTCTTCAGGAATTTCTGGAATATCTTAGGGTCTTCAAGGCCGTATTTGTCATACATCTCAAAAAGGAGCTTTAACGCGCTGTTCTTGTTAACTTTAAGGCCAGCGTCTATCATAGAAGAGATTGCTGCTTCACAGCACATATGCTTCATCTTCCAGAAGTCTATTAATGTGTTGTCCAGGTCAAAAATCACCGCTTTTATCATAAGAAATATTGTTCAAGAGCCCCTATATATAGTTTGTTATTGAGGTGATAGTGCAGTTAATGCTTCTTGTTAAGCATAGGGATTACTTTATATGCTATAAGTGCTGATATAGCAGTTATTATCCAGAACAGCCCAGCCTTAATCTGCCTAGTGACTAGCAGGATAAAGTTAAGTACAACCAGGAACGCAAGGAACAAAGCAGAAATCTTTAGGATATTCTCTTTTATCTGTCGCATTTATTGCACAACCCTTTCTTCTTTTTTGACGGCCTTATCCCAAAAAGCTTGCTTGATATCCAGTATCCAAAGCCTTCTAATGGAACCCTGCACTTTTTGCATCTCTTCACTTTGTCTTAATCCTCTTCAGCATAGCTACAAGAAATGAGGTGACAGGAGCTACGAAATTAAAGAACAGGTTGTCCATGATTTGCATGACCAGAGCCTTGACAAGCCCCACTTCCTCAAATATAACCCTTTCTGAAAGGTAGCCTTTCCACCACTTTAGGAAATACCATATTGCCATCAAGCCTGCAATCAAGGCAAGCTGAAACTTCCAGAACTTATGCTTTATCGAGATATATATTCCTATCCCATAGACAATTATAGCTATTATGAAGAATACGCTTACCATAACATAACCCTCTACTAATTATTATTTAAACTTTGTTGTTTTAAGAATCAGGATTGTCAGCTGATGAGCCTTTCAACTGCGCTTAGAACATGATTAATACCTATCTGGTTTATACATTCCCCGCAGTGTTCTGCCTCAGAGAAGTCAATGTTCTTGTTCGGGCATCCCTGTTTGGTTGATTCCACAACAATATGGCCTGTTCCATAAGGCCCGAACAGCCTTGGGTTCGTCGGGCCGAATAAGGAGATAGTTGGCTTGTTCAGTGCGGCTGCAATATGCACAAGCCCGCAGTCATTCCCGATAAGCATCCTGCAGTTATCTATTATTGCAGTTGCCTGCATAACAGTTGTCCTTCCAGTCATGTTGAGAATGCTCTCTCCGCTTACTGTTGCAACGGAGTCTCCAAGAAGTATAATCTTTGCATTATATTTTAGGATTAAGGCGTTTGTAAGTGCTATGAAATTGCGGTAATCCCACTCCTTTTCCGGCCTTGTTGTAAAAGGGCTTATTGCTATGACTAGGCTGTTCTTTAGGCTGTTCTCTCTGAATAACCTTTCTGCATAGTCAAGGTATTCTCTTGGAACATCGTAGTTCAGGCTTTGGTCTATTGGGATTCCGAGTGTCTGTATAAAATCAAGGTATAGCAATGCCCTATGCTTGTCATTGGGGCAGATTCTTATCGTGTGTTTGTAGACATTATACTCCTGTCCAAAATCCATGCCTATGCTCAGCCTTGGCTCAAGTATCCTGCAGAAGTTTTTCATTATGTCAGGAAGGCTGTTATGTGGGTTGTCATTAAGGTCAAGCAATAAGTCGCATCCTGGAGCCAGGCTTTTCTTGATAAGAGTTATAGTCTTCCTTATATGCGTAAACCATTCATTATCTTCTATTTCCAGGAGGTTTATATTAAGTGTCTTGTATATCTCTGACTTGCTCTTATCGATGATTGCTGTTATCTCTGCATCAGGAAAGTTTTTCTTAAGGTTCAGGAACAGGGGAATTGATAGGAAAGTGTCTCCAACCGGAGTCCCTAAAGAAAGTACCGCTATCCTTTTTATGTGCCCGGTATATATTGTCCTGTTAACCCTATTCTGCCTGCTCTTTGAAAGATAATCTTTTAGAAGTTTTACTTGGCATTCCATCTTGGAGGTGACAGAGCAGGTTACTTGGAAAAAAGCTCTTTCACTTTCTTCTTTGATGCCTCGATACCCTGTTTTCCATATTTGATTCCATAAATCCTCGAAAGCTTAAACATATGTGCAAAGAATATGATAAATACCAGAGCTATAGACATTGGAAGAACATGGGCCCTTCCAAGAAAGGTAAATATGGGCTTTATAGGCCTTGACTCTATTGATATAAATACTATGGTTGTCGCAAGCGCAGAGGCAAGGTAGTATGCATACATCTTCCCTTTCTTAAGGTCACCTGATGCCCTTGTTGCAGCTAGGATTATAATCACTATATTCACAAAGAAGGTCATGCCTGATGTGAACAATGCATGCAGGAGATATACTACTAAAATCAGTACCAGCAAAAACATGACTAAGCTTATCATTAAATCTACCTTGGGGCTTTGATTATAAAAACCTTTCTGAGCGCTAAGTGTTGCTAGGAACTTATTAGCCTATTTTGCCGTTTTCCAAGGCTCCGTCGAGAACCGTAAGCTTTATAAATTGAAATACACACATAGTATGTAGAATTGGCAAAAAGGGGTTTTGGAGTTATTAAAAGTGGGGTGGTTAGTAGCATATCTTCTAATCCTAAGACTCTTCTTATACCAAATACAGTTTTCTTTGATGATAAATTAGCGATTCTTGAGTCTGTTGTTGAATACCTGAAAGAAGAAAAAGGCCTGAACTACAGGCAGATTGGTCAGCTTCTTAACAGGGATGAAAGAAATATCTGGACTGTCTATTCACGCGTAAGGAAAAAGCGCGAGGCTTCTAAAAAGTATGTAACTCCAAAACCGACACTGAGTGTGCCAATCTCAGTTCTTGAAGACAGAAGCCTTAGCGGCTTTGAAGCAATTGTAGAGTACCTTAAGGAAAAGATGGAGCTTAACTTCCACGAGATAGGTGAAGCTCTAAACCGTGATGAGAGAAACATCTGGACTGTGTACCATAGGTCCAAAGAAAAGAGGAAAGAATAGTGAATAAGGCGCTTGAAAGAGGGATGAAGAAGTATGTTAGGAGGAGTCTGGATAAAGGGTACACTCTAGACTCCATAAGAAAAGCGCTAATAACCTATGGGTATGATACAAAGATAACTGAAAAGGTTATCAGGAGCTGTGAGTATAACGAAATATTGAAGCGCAGCGCTTACCTGTTGTTTATAGTTTCTGCGCTTGTTAGCGGGTTTGTGCTTGCTGGTTCAGGCATTACTGGGTTTGCATCTGCTTCTGTGAGCAAGATGGATTCTGATCTGGTTTCTGTTGTCGTGCTTGCTATTGCAGCTGGCCTGATTACAAGCTCAGCGCTAAAGCCAAAGCCAGTAAAAGGAAGGGTTGAGAAATTTAACAGTCTTGCTGAAAAGGTAAAATCTCTTGTTGATAAGGATGTGCATAAGGCTTCAGTACTTTATGTCAAGCTTAAGGGCATTTGCCTTTCATTGGCTGATGATGTAGACAGGAAGGTAGCTAAGGAATTCTACAGGCAGGCATCTGAGCTTGGCAGAAGGGTAAAGCTTGGCCTCAAGGAAAAAGAGAAAGCTGACAGGAAGAAGAAAGACAATTCAAGGCAGGTAATGCTGTGGCTGTTCGGAGCTATCTTGATACTTCTTGTAGCTAATGTTTTCATTGCAAAGCCGCAGATAACTTCAAGAGCTGTTGCATCGGAAGCAATAAACTATACAGACTCAATATCATTCAGGGCATTTAACTCAACATCTTACACCTGGTATGTTCCTGAGCTTGGT
>CAYUUH010000051.1:0-7460 GCA_964447855.1 uncultured Methanosarcinales archaeon
TTTTGCAGCAGCATTCACAATATGTGTTGCTGTATGGTGCTGTGCAAGCTGCTTCCTCCTTGCAGGGTCAATCTTTATCTCAGCTGAGTCCCCTTCTTTGAATTTAGGCTCTTTCTCAAGCAAATGCACTATAACTCCGCCCTGCTTGAAAATATCTACAATCCTCTCGCCATTAATCTCTCCTAAGTCATGCAGCTGGCCTCCAGAAGTAGGGTACGCTACAGTCTGGTCAAGCACAACATTTTTCCCTATAATCTTCAGCACCTTTGCCTTATTGCTTGCCTTCTGGTAGTCGTCAAAGTAAAGCGCCTTTGTGTCAGGAACCCCTTCAAGCGGAAGCTTTTCTTCTTTGACAGTTGCATGGATTTGCGCAGTCTTCTCATGGAGCTTTGCAACCTCTGCATAGAAATTCTCAGGAACCTCAATCTTTTTCCCAAGCTTTGCAGCCTCTTCCCTTATTATCTCAGGGTTTATGCCCTGGCTGTCGTAAAGCTGCAAGAGCTTTTTCTCATCAACGTCTTCTTGGATAAGCTTGCTTATGATCTGATGGGACTTTTGTTTTGTCTGCTCATATTTTTCTTTCTCAACCTCAAGAATCTCAGTAACCTCATTTAGCTTCTCGTTTAACTCAGGGAACAATGGCTTAAGATACTCTGCATGCCACTTGCAAACATCTGCAAGGTCAACCTTCCAGCCATACTTGTCAATAAATGATAGGGCTCTCCTTAATATAACTCTAAGATTATAGCCTCCCCCTACATTTGAAGGAAGCGCGCCGTCAGCAAGCGCAACAAGCAATGACCTTGAATGCTCTCCAACAGAATAAAGCGCAGCCAGAGGAAGAATCTTATCCTTGAGCACCTTAACATCTTCGCCAACTTTCTTGGCAACCCTTGCCCAGGCCTCATCAATATCATCTACCTCATCAATGTTCAGGTAAGAGGAATAAGGAAGGAATTTCTTCATCAGCACATTGTCAACTTTTATGCCGGTTGCGCTGTAAAGCTTCTTGCATACGGTAGGAAATACGCTTTCATAGCTTGTTGATGTTGCCTTTGTGAACCATGAGTTTCTTTCATGGCCCATTCCCATATCAAGCACCTTCAGGTTGAGCTCTTTATTCCCAGAAGGAGTCTGCTCATACATCATATAGACCTGGTTTCCAAGCTCTAACCCGCGACAGAAATATTCCATACATGGACCAAAATTGCCTCCGCCTGCCCAGGCATCCTCATGGAAGGTTATCTCTTTGTTTGGTAGGCCAAGCCCCTGCTTAAGCCAATTGTGGATATCAGTAAAATATTTTTCTTGGTTCCAGTCAGCAGGCTTCATGAATGCATGCTGGCCAATCATCACAAACCCGGTATAATGTGCTCCAGTTATGCCTACATTATCGATGTCATTAAACCTAAGGCAGAACTGCGGAACAACCAACGGATTAGCAGGAGGGCTTACTGTTCCTGAGACAACCCATGGCTGGAAATCATAGATAGAAGCCTGCACAAAGTCAGTGTCATCTCTCCATCTTGCAGTAACAGGATATCTCTTTATCGGGGTGTATCCCCATTTTTCAAATAATCTTGCAAACTCTTTCCATACCTCGATATAATCAAGCTCTTTTGAGGCAGGGCTGTTGCCTATAAACCTGAAGCCTCCTGAACACGAAGGGTCTCCGCATGTCTCAGAGTCAGAAGCAGTCCAGAAATAGGTTCCGCACTTGCACTGCTTTCTTACAAAGCCTTCTTTCTTAAGGACTCCGGTAGCATAATACTTATCAGGGTCTTGCGAGGCTTTCTTCTTGAACTCCTTTTTAATTTCTTTATCTGTTGGCATACTCCCAATAGTTAATATTCAGTTTAAATAATTTTAGATTTATCCTCATCAAAACAAAAAAGTTTATATACCTACTAGCCAATATTTCAGTCTATGAAAAAGAGGGGGAAGGAAAAACTTCCTAGATGGAAAGCTAAAGTTAATTCTTTTAATCGAAGTAGGCTTGAATGGCTTGAGAAGATTGTTAAAAAAGCAATCCCCTGGCTTGTTCTGTTGCTCTTGTTTATCATAATTGGGGAGTTTGCAGAAGGAATCAACAGCCTTATTGCCAAGATGATAGGCCATGAAACCCATTTTATGGAACTAGTCGCTGAGTTTTTTCATGAATATCATGTAGAAGTCCTCTTTTTGGACCATCTTATTATCTGGTTTTTCGTGATAGACCTCTACTTCAACTTTTTTAAGACTCCAACAATGGGACTTTTCCTAAAAAGATATTTTTTAGACTTAATAGCAGTTACTCCAGTTGGCTTGTTCTTTAGGGGCTCTGAGGCAGCAAGCCTTGCAGGAGAAATAGGCCTTGGCCAGGAAGTGACTCATGTTGCGACAGAGGCAGAGAGGACTATAGTAGAAGCTGAGAGAACTGCAAAAGCAGTGACTGAAGCAGAAAGGACAGCCAAGGCAGTTTCAGAAGCTGAGAGAACTACCAAAGCAGTGACTGAAGCAGAAAGAGCAACAAAAGCTGCAAGGCTCACAAGAGCTGCAAGGACAGCAAGGATTGCATCAAGAGCGCCGAGAGCAGCAAGAATCATGCGTTTAAGGGACTTCGCTAAGAAGAAGCCAGTCAAGAAAAACAAAAAAAAGAGGTAAGATGGTTGACACAAAAAAAGAGGTAGCTGAGATAGCTAGGGAACTAAAGAGTGTCAACCCCATGATTATAGTGTTCCTGGTACTTCTTCTAAGCCTAATCTTCTTTTTCGCGCAGTTTGAGTTTATACAAAATCCCGTGAAGTATGCTCAGCTTAAGTCAGAGGGCAAGAACCCTTATTTTGAAGCTGCTTATTGGCTTGTAACTACAGCAGCAACAGTAGGATACGGAGATTATGTCCCTGTAACTCAGGCAGGAAAGATTACTGCAATGTTTGCAATGATACTTGGCGTAGGCTTCCTTGGTTTTATACTTACGAGAGTAACCCAAAGCATAATATCTGCAAACTTGAGAGACGTGTTCGGAATAAACAGGACAAAGAAAAAAGTAGACTACATGATTTGCGGATGGAACGAGCTGAGCGAGTCAGTCTATAGAGAGATAAGCGATAAAGGCCATATAGTGATAATAGATCCAGACTCAAGCCCGGGAATCATAGAGAACAATGTGCAATATGTTAAGGGAGACCCTAAAGATGCATTAGTGCTTGAGAAAGCCAATATAAAAAATACCAAGAACGCAATACTATGCATGGAGAATGACTCTGATGTCATATTGACTCTCCATCTTATTAGGCAGCTCAATCCATGGGTAAATGTCGTTGCAAAAATAAACAATTATGAGCATGTAAAGCTTGCAGAAAATGCAGGCGCAGACCAGGTCGTTTCACCTTCAGCAATTGCTGGAAGGCTCTTGTCAATTGCAACTGAGGAGCCTTATGTCGTAAAGTGGGTTCTTAATGCAACGACCTCAGCAGCAGAAGAGGAGTTCGTCGAATGCAAGGTCACTAAGGATTCTGTACTTCACCAAAAAACAATAGGTGAAGCAGCAAGAATGCTGAACAGGACAAAGATAATCGGGTTTGTTACCCATACTGGATTTGAAAAGTTCCCTTCAAACGATTACGTACTTAAGTCAGGGGACAAGCTTGTGCTTATGACTATACCTGGAAAGGACATGTTCAAAAAAGGAGGAGCAGATGGACCCTGCAACTAAAGACACCATAATTGTACTGCTGGCATTTCTGGCAGGAATCACCAAGCTTTTGCTCTCTTATTACATATACTCAAGGAATAAGCAGGCAAGGGCCAATATATTCTTTGCACTGCTCTTCTTAAGCCATTCGTTGTGGGACCTTGGAAAGGCATTCTTATGGCTTACATCCAACCCATCAACAGCAATGTTCCTTGGAAGGCTTTCATATACAGGATACATAATATCTCTTTTCCTTCTCCCGCACTTTTGCTGGGTCTATCTGAAGAGAAAGAACGCAATAACAAAATCAGACCTAGGAATTGCAATGTGGTACACTCCTATGACTATCCTCATACTTGCCCTATGGCTTACAAGATTCTTCATAAAAGGAATAATCCTTCCAGAAGACACAGTTAAGGCATATTTCTGGGTTTATGATTTTGGAGTTATATACAATAAATTCTTCTTAGTATACCAGATTATCCCGCTGATATATGCATTTGGCTTGTTTGTGGCAAAGTATGCCAGAACAAAGTTAGCTGACCTAAGGCTTCAGCTTAAGTATTTCATAGTCGGAAGCTCAATCCCGATAATAATCGGAATCCCCACAGGAATTATACTTCCTATGTTTGGAATAAGCCTTCCTCCTCACAACCACATACTTACTTTATTAATGTCAATATTCCTTGCTATTGGAATAATAAAATACAAGTTCCTTACACTAAAGCCTTTGCTTGAGGAGCCTGCAAAGATTGAATTCTCAAAAGAAGTTAAGAAGTACAGCCTCGATTTTGCCAAGAGCTACATAATCGAGACCCATGGCTCAACAGACTTCGGATATCAAACATTCCTTAATCACATCTACCAGAAGAGAGTGGGTCTTGTTATAACTCATCAGGACCCAAAGATAATCAGGCAGAAATACAAGCTTAAGACAACCCCTATGGTTTATATCACTGATACAGAAACAGACGAACTTTCAATAGGCCCCCACGACCTTGAACAATTGCTTGAGACAATAGCCAATTTCCTGAGGCTGCACAAGAACGCATACATAATACTTGATGGAGTAAGCTATCTTGACTGCTATAACGGGTTCCAGAAAGTGGCATACTTCCTAAAGAGGGCAGTTGAAGAGGCCTCTGCAGAGGCATCAACATTAATAGTTCCAATGGGCGACTGGGACATTAACCGCAAGCAAAGGTTCCTTCTGGAAAAAGACTTCATATTTATCCCGTCTAAGAGATACTTGTATGAAACAAAGCACCTTACTGAGCTTGCTGCACTTGCACCTACCAAGCTTAAGTATGTTGTGCTTGACTACAACCCAACAAGCAGGTCAATAGTCCATGAGTTTATGCTTAGGGGGATAAAAGCAGCTATAGTTACAGAAAAGCATGTTGATTTGGATATTGAGAAGTCAACAAGGGTTATCAGGGCAAACCCTCTTAACAAATATGTGCTAAGCAAGCTTGACATAGACCATGACTATTCAGTTGTTATATTGGCGTTTGATGAAGACCCAGATACAATACTTGCTATAAACCTTCTAAGGTCTATCACAGAGAGAGCCAGGATAATTGCAAAGATAAACAAGGAAAAATTCATAATGGCTGCAAAGAAAGCAGGTGCCAACGAAGTCATCCCTTCTTCTGCAATAGGCGGAAACCTTATGGCTCTTGCACTAACTACTCCAGATATTGTGGAGTGGGTCATGGACTCAATAACCTACAAGACAACCGAGCTTGAGCTTATGGAGTATGACTTAGAGAAAGGCTCCAGGTTCGCAAACAAGAGGATAAAATACATTGATGATGTTTTCAGGGGAATAGGCAATGTGCTTGCAGTAAACCGGGGAAAAGAATTCAACCAGATACCTGACCCAGAGTACAGGCTTGCGATTGGAGATAAGCTCATAATCGTAGCTAATCTAGATAAGCTAAGCAAGAATAAGCAGTTATACAAGCTTTTAGAGAAAAAGATAAAGAGCCCGCTTCACAAAAGGAATCAAAAACATAAGTAAATTTAAATACTAGGAAGTGAAAAAGGATACTATGAAGGTACATCACAAGCACTATTATAAGGCACTCTCAATAATATTTATAGTGCTGGTAATATCAGCTTTGGCTTTCTTTTTTGATGATATATTTGTAGAACATAAGATAAACAAGACAGCTGCAGTAGTCTTTATTGTGGTTGTGTATGTTGTAGGAAGCGCATGGGTGCTGTTCCACCACAAGTCAAAATTCAATCATAATCACAACGATAAGGATTTAAAGTAAACAGTTTAATAAAAAAGGGAGGTGTTAGGATGGAACCATTAAGAGTTCTAGCCTTGATATTCGGAGTTGTTTTGCTTGCCAAGATGATAATGGCAATAGCAAACCCTAAGCCAAGCATGAAGCTTGCAAAAAAGCTGCTTAAGCACCAGACGTTTACAACAATCATCTACCTGGTTCTTATAGTTGTTGTAGGGATATATGTGTTCAGGAGCCTTAACATAATTCAGGTTTCTGCAGTAATCCTGTTAGCATCATTGCTTATTGGGCTCTGCCTCGTGCCGTACTCTGATGTCCTGCTCAAGGTAGCCAATGTAATCATGGGCCACAACATGATAAGGAAGGACTGGCTTGGCCTTGCTTTATGGGCAGGACTTGCTTTATGGGCAATAGTAGCTGCTTTAGTTTAATCGATGAAGCCCATAAGCAAAAAGAACAACAGGAGAACATATACTGTAAATCTTATTATTTCTTTGATTTTTGTTTTGCTTTATACCTGGAGGCAGAGAAACATATTTTTGATTATTGCATTAATATTCATAGGTCTTGCAGTATGGAGAAAATTTGTTCTTGATAAGGTTCTTTAGGCGGCTATTTGTGCATAAACTGCATTATATGCAGGGTCATGATAGCAAATCCAAAAGCAACTCTAATTGCTCTTGTGAACTGGCTCTTTAATGGCTTGTTCTTTTCTTTTACTATCTTATATATCCCCTCTATAGCAAGGAATATTGCAGCAAGGAAAGCAAGAATATCAATCAATATTGGGTCAAGGTAGCTGCACTTATCCTGAACTTTTTCCTGGGCATTAAACTGTGTAAAAAACGCAACAATAACTGCACATAGTGATATAGAGACAGTCATTAACCTTGTTTTTAGCCAATTATTCATCTGACTAAAATTCCGCGTTCTGTTTATTAAGTTTTTGATTTGGATAACTTTTTAAATGAGTATATTTTCCCTTTCCTCGGTGTTTAGATGGAAGTTTCTGTAATAGCCTCAGGAAGCAACGGAAATTGCTGTCTTGTCCAAAAAAAAGATGTTTCTTTTCTTATTGATGCAGGCAAGAGCGGCAGGGAAATAGAGCAGAGAATGGACAGGCTTGGAAAAAGCCCTGAGAACATAGACGCAATTGTGCTTACCCATTCCCACCACGACCATATCTGCGGTGCAGGCGTCATTTCAAGAAGGTATAATATCCCGATATACATGACAAAAGAAGTTTATAATCATGCAATAGGAAAACTCGGAGATGTTCAGGTAAAGATATTCCATGGCAACAAGCCATTCAAGATAAATGGTGTCCAGGTAAAGCCAGTTCCAACATCGCACAGTGTCAGTTCATGCGGGTTTGTGATAGACCAGTTCGGCCTTTTTACCGATACAGGAATGATAACCAAGGAAATGGAAGACGCAATGCCAAAGCTAAAATGCGTCCTGCTGGAAAGCAACCACGACATTGACATGCTTATCAACGGACCATATCCCAATTATCTTAAAAAGTG
>CAYUUH010000052.1:0-7456 GCA_964447855.1 uncultured Methanosarcinales archaeon
TGAAGAGCGCGTAGGCTATGTTGAAACAGCAAAAAAACAGCAGCCTACCATCAAGGAAAGGATCATAAAAAAAATAACAAGAAACTCAAAGGATTATGTCAAAAGTGTGATACTCTCACTGATGAGAAAGTACGGCCAGGCAACAGGCCTGCAGCTCAAGGAAATGGTTGTTGATGAGCAGGGCCTTTGCTCAAAGAGCTCGTTCTACAGGCTGCTTGAAGAGCTCGAGTCTCTTGATGAAATCTCAGTTGCGAGAGCAGGCAAGGAAAAGCACTATGTCCATAAGGCCATAAGGCACGCATAATCTGCTTAGGTTCCAGGGCGAAGCCATCAAACAAGGCCAGTTGGGGTGCCGAGAAGGGCTCCTCCTGCGCAATCTTTGGCCCCCAGAATTTGACTCAAAAACCTCTTGGCGTCGCTTAAATCTTTTAGCTGAGTTTTTTCATACTTTGATTTGTCGACGAGAGATAATCATTTGTTTTCCATAAAGTGGAAATATTTATTTCAGAACATAGATTTTTCAAAACATAAATGTTTTTAAACCCCCACTTAATTCCAGAGTTTGGGGGGTGATGTAGTTGAGTAATTTTCTCGACGACGATAGAGATAGTGTTATAAAAGCAACATCAGATATACAGTTAAATTTGAGGGCTGCCTTCAATCAGGTTAAGGCAGATTTTGACGAACACCTAGAAGCGATTAACGCCAATACGAACGAAATTCAGTCCAATTACGCCTATTTGTGCGAATTAGACGCCAAATTGGAGAAAATAAAAGAGCGTATGGACCAGATGCAGATTTTCTTACAGAAAACTCAAGGATTCATGGCTGAGGAGAACAAGAAGTTTGAGGTATCTCCTTTGACCCAGAACGAAAAGAGGGTTTTCCTGGTGCTTTACACCCTTGATGAAGAAAAGGGAAATGTAAGCTACAGGGACCTTGCCAGGAATCTTGGAATGACTGAAGAGCTTGTCTGTGATTACATCAACAACATGGTCTCAAAAGGAGTCCCGGTTATCAAGCGATATGTGAACAACAAGCCGTTCCTTAAGCTTAACCCAGACTTCAAAAGGATGCAGACAAAAGAGAACATTTTGAAGATTGAGCAAAGAACCATTAGGAACCTTTTTTAGGTTCTCTAATTCTTTTAATTTTTGATTAAAACTTTTAGCTAACTTAACAAAAGTTCGTCTAATGTTAAAACTTATCGTCAAGGCCTAAAAACGCAGCTTTCTTAAGAAATTTGGAGCTGCCAGGTTCTTCCGCACAAAACAAGCTGGCGTTCTTGCTCAAATCTGCCTGTTTTTTGGATCAGAAATAAACCAAAATTAAGCCAATCTTCAGCCAAAATTTTTGCCAAAAAGAACCCAAGCAAAGCCTAAAAAAAGTTGCTTAAAATCGCAAAAAAATGGCTTAAAAAATTCCAAAAAAACCGCAAAAATTTGCTATTTTTTTACAAAAATTTAAACCACTTTTTGAAAAGATTTTTTTCAAAACTTTCCAATTTTTGGGATTATTTTTGCAAAAAGGTCACTTTCTGATTTTTCAAAAAAACCAAAGATTTTTTTCAAAAAGCTTTATGTGGTAATTAATCACTAGAACTATGGTCTGTTTACCACATGATTTTTTCAAAACCGGAACATTTTTATAAAAAGACGCCTAATACACATTAAACGAACCAAAAAAGGGCCATTTTGTCGTCGATAAACCCATTTTTTTCTTTAATTTAGCAAAAAAAGGCCGGCCTAACAAACCAAAAGATAAATCAAAAAGGTGATCAATTTTTTAGAAAAATTGCAAACAGAATTGCAGCTTAGGGGCTTTAGCAAAAGGACTGTTGATTCCTACATGTTCCATAACGAGAAGTTTCTCGAGTTTGTGAGGTCCAGGCCTAGCTCTGGATTCCAGACTTCTTTGCTTGATGGAGGGGAGAATAAGCGTGCCCCAGAAAACATCACTAAAGACGATATAAGGGCCTATATGGCGTTTTTAATTGGTGAAAGGGCTCAGAGCCCTGCTTCAGTAAACTTGGCTATAAGCGCCTTAAAATTCTTTTACGAGGGGGTCCTAAAAAAACATATTTTCGAGGAGATAAAGGCCCCAAAACAGGAAAAAAAGCTTACGACAGTCCTTAATAAGGCAGAGATTATTAAAATGATTGAGGTAACAAAAAATCCAAAGCATAAACTACTGATAGAGCTACTTTATAGCTCAGGACTGCGTGTTTCAGAGGCTGTGAGTATTAAAATAAACGATTTAGAGCTAAAAGAGGGCATTGGAACCATCCGTTCTGGAAAAGGCATGAAGGACCGAAACATAATCCTCTCACAAGTCCTCGTCGAGCACCTTCAGGAATTCCTCTCTTCCAGGAACGAGAAATATGCCGATAATCCTTATGTCTTTGCCATTGGGAACTCTCACTTTTCTGTAAGGCAGGCACAGAAGGTCGTCAAAAATGCCTCTAAAAAGGCTGGAATAAAGAAAAACGTCTTTTGTCATGCTTTAAGGGCTAGTTTTGCCACACATTTACTTGAGTCAGGCACAGATATTCGCATTATTCAGGAGCTCCTTGGACACAGCTCTATAAGCACAACAGAGCGCTATACAAAGGTTAGCCGCGCACAGCTTAGAAAGATTAAAAGCCCATTTGATAGATTTTAGAATTAATTTTGTCGTCGAGAAATTATAAAATATTCTATTAAAAATTAAAAGTTTTAAGTTATACTTAGAAATATATTTCAAATAATAATCTTAATTAAATAACCTTTTTCTTACTTATTTTATGGTCTATTCTTTTAATTGATATCTTTTTAATAATTATTTTAGATTATATGCTTAAGTATCCAAAAGTGAGAGTTAAAAGTGAAAGATACTTTAAAATGAGAAAAAAGGCTGGATTAATCAAAAGAACTTGCAATCTACTTGCAAATTGGCTAAGGTAGGCACCAGAAACTTTGATAAGATTATTATTTTATAGCGTCTATAAATTAAGAATTATCATGTTTCAGAGCTTCTACAACTCAATCTCATGCTCATAGTCTGCTTCAGAATCTGCTGGCAATTGCTTGTATTCAACCTTTTCAGCCCTTGTTGAGCCTAGGATATCAGCCTTAACCTTCTCAAAATCCTCCTTTGGAACCTTAGAAGTGAGTACTAGCCTCTTGACAGGCTCCTTAAGTGAGAGATTAGCCTCAGTTTTGGCCCTTCTGGCATGGGTTGCAGCATAAACAACCAGATTGCCTGCTTTTTCTGCATTTGCATCCTCTAATATGGGCTCAGGCCACTTTGAGATATGTACACTCTTAACCTTCTCAATAGGCCTGAAGAATGCCTGGTATAGCTCCTCTGTTATGTAAGGCATGATTGGAGCCATTAATTTGAGGATTGATAAAAGTGAGTGATACAGCCCATACTGCGCTGATTTCCTTGCTTCCTTGCCCCTTTGGTCTGGATTGTACAATCTGTCCTTTACAATCTCAAGGTAATTGTCGCAGAACGTGTGCCAGAAGAAGTTTTCAACATCTGACTTTGTCCTTGCATACTCATATTTGCTGAAAGACTCTGTCGATGCCCTTATCATCTTGCTCAGCTCAGTCAGGATCCATTTGTCTGTCAGCTCAAGATGCTCAGGCTTTTTTCCGTCGAAATCTTTCAGGTGCATGAAAGCAAACTTTGAAGCGTTCCATAATTTTGTGATAAATTTCTGGCCTGTAACAAGGTCTTTTTCCATATAAGGAAGATCATCGCCAAGCTTTGATGTTGCGGCCCAGAACCTCAGGCAGTCAGCTGAATATTTCTCGATGACTTCCTGCGGCTCGACGACATTCCCCTTTGACTTAGACATCTTTTTGCCGTGAGGGTCCTGTGCGTGGCCCGATATCACAACATCCTTCCATGGGTTCTTGTTGTGGTGAAGCCTTGATTTTACGACCGTATTGAAAAGCCAGAACGTGATTATATCGTGTGCCTGCGGCCTTAGGCTCATCGGGAAAAGCTTTTTGTAAGCCTTCTTCCCTTTCATAAGCTCAGTGCACAGCATAGGACTTAATGATGATGTTGCCCATGTGTCCAGGACATCTTTTTCAGGGACAATCTCTGATGAGCCGCAGCTTGGGCATTTGTCGACGGGAGCTTTGTCCCTCAATGGGTCAACTGGAAGGTCCTCTTCATTTGCTGTGATGACTTCATCGCACTTCTTGCAGTACCAAATCGGGAAAGGAACTCCAAAATACCTTTGCCTCGATATCAGCCAGTCCCATTGCAGGCCTTTGACCCAGTGGTCATACCTTGATTTCATATGAGAAGGATACCAGTTTAATTCTGATCCCCATTTCAGCATGTCTTCTTTTAAGTCTAAGTATTTGATAAACCACTGTTTTGAGTGCAAAAACTCAATCTCAGTTCCGCATCTCTCGTGAACATTAACTGCATGCTTGATTGGCTCCTGGCTTATCAAAAGCCTTGCATCCTTCATGTCCTCAATTATCATCTTTCTTGCAGTCTTTATCCCCATTCCTTCGTATTTTCCTGCAAGCTTAGTCATCCTTCCGTTTGGGGTTATTGCCGTCTTTATCGGAAGCTTGTGTGCCTTCTGCCATTCCATATCAGTCTGGTCGCCGAAAGTGCAGCACATTACAACTCCAGTCCCTTTCTCAGGGTCTGCTCTTGCATCAGGAAGTATCGGAACCTCAAAGTCAAATAAAGGAACCTTGGCCATCTTTCCATTGTACTTCTGGTATCTTTTGTCGTCGGGATGATAGAACACAGCAACACAAGCAGGCAACAGCTCAGGCCTTGTCGTTGCAATTATTAGGTCCTCTTTTCCGACTTTGAATATGATGTCATTAAAGAAAGAGTCAAGCTCTTTATCCTCGCATTCAACCTGGCTGATTCCAGTTGCGCACTCAGGGCACCACATTGTCGGAGCCTCAGTTCTGTAAGCTCTCTCATCTTTTAGTAATTGTAAGAATGATTTCTGCGAAAGCCTCTGGCAGTGCTCGTTTATCGTCGTGTAGTATATATTCCAGTCGCAGCTTGTCCCTATCCTTTTCCAGTCTTCTATATATTTAGGCCTTAGCTCCTTGTCTAATGTCGTAAGGCAGAGCTTGATGAAGTCTTCACGCTTCATGTCTCTTGCTTTAACGCCCTTTGTCTTCTCGATTAGTCTTTCAGTAGGGATTCCGTTGTCGTCTGTTCCGAACGGATAGAACACGTTCTTTCCAAGCATCCTCTGAAACCTTACTATAAAATCCTGCTGCGAGTATGAGAACGCATGCCCAAGGTGCATTTTTCCTGATACGGTTGGCGGAGGAGTATCTACAGAATAGATTTCTTTTTTATCGTCGTCAGCGTCAAACCTGTAGATGCCTTCTTTTTCCCAGAACTCCCTCCATTTTGGTTCTGAAACCTTGAAGTCATATCTGTTCGGCAATTCCATAGCACTGGAAGAAGATAGAGTTTATTTAAAGTTTGCGTGTATACATTACGTTCTCGCGGGTTAACGGAGAAAATGGAGGCACCCTTATATCAACACGTAATGATGATTCTAGGTTAAGGCTCATATCCCACTGATTAAACAGCTCGTAATCAGCAACATCATTCCCTTTACGGATTGTAACGATGGCTGCCCCATTACTTGACTGGCTGAAAGAATCTACATGATAAGCATCCTCTGCTGTAATCCCCCTATATCCGCTATTGTACCCATAAAACACCATGCCTCTAGTCGGGGCAAGAAAAAAAGAAGGCCTATTTTCTACTATGCTCTTGCTTCTTTTTCCAATCGCAAATTCAATCTCCATTACCTGCTGCGTCTCAGAGGTTGTCTCAGAAGTATAAGGGATATCTTGATATATGCTTATATCAGAACTAGCGAGCATTTCCAGTACCAAGTGTAAATCTGACATTTTTTTTAGTATCCCCCTTAGCTTTTAATATTGCGGGGAAATAACATCTAGTATATAAGTCTTCTGATTAATGACCATTATTAGGTAGTAACATTAAACAAACAACAACCTATAAAAATACTAAACTATTCTGTTTTCCAATGCAGTCATTCATAAAAAAGCATCAGCCGCAGTCTTCAAAAGAGATTGTAGGCCAGGCATCTGCAGTTATCCAATTAAAAGAGTTCCTTCTTAACTTCAAGAAGCAGAAGAAAAAAGCGCTTTTGCTCTACGGGCCTTCTGGCGTCGGTAAAACCTCATCAGTTTATGCCCTTGCAAATGAATTTGGCTTGGAAGTTCTTGAGGTAAACGCATCTGATTTCAGGACAGCTGACGAAATAAACTCAAAAGTCGGCGCAGCGTCAAAACAGCAAAGCCTGTTTTCAAAAGGAAAGATAATTCTTGTTGATGAGGTTGATGGTTTAGCAGGAAACAAGGACAGGGGAGGAATGCCTGCGATTGTAAAGCTGATAGAAACCTCTGCATTCCCGATGATACTTACTGCAATGAATCCTTTTGACAATAAGTTCAGCTCTGTAAGGGGGAAATCAACCTTGGTTGAGTTTAATCCAGTCGAGCCTGCAGACGCACTTGAAGCCCTTAAAGCTATCTGCGCAAAAGAAAAAATAAAGTATGACGAGACCACTTTAAGGAGCCTTGCGCGCAGGACTGGCGGCGATTTAAGGGCTGCAATCAATGACCTGCAGACGCTTACTCAGGAAAAAAAGGAGCTGAGCAAGGAAACTCTTGATGAGCTTGGTGAAAGGAACAAAATAGAGTCTATCCTTAACGCTTTAGTTAAAGTCTTTAAATCAACAGACCCTAATGTGGCAATATCAGCCTTTGATGCTGTTGAAGAGGACCTCGATGCATGCTTTTTATGGGTTGATGAAAACCTCCCTCATGAGTATAAGAAGCCAGCTGATTTAGAGAGGGCTTATGATAAGCTAAGCCGTGCTGATGTTTTCCGTGGCCGCATAAGAAGGTGGCAGCATTGGAGATTCATGGTTTATGAGAATGCCTTGCTTTCAGCAGGCGTTGCCGTTTCTAAAGACGAGAAATACAAGGAGTTTTTCCAGTACCAGCCAACAGGCAGATTGTTAAAAATATGGTGGGCAAACCAGAAAAACCTGAAGAAAAAGGCGATTGCAGCAAAGATTGCAGCTGAAACTCACACATCAGTCAATAACGTGATAAAAGACTTTGAATATTTCAGGACAATCTTCAAGAAAAACAAGGAAATGGCTTCTAAGTTAGCAGAACAGCTTGACCTGGATAAGGAAGAAGTTGCCTGGATGAAGAAATAAATTTATAAACAACAACTTAACTTTCTATATAAAATGCCAGCAAAAATATCAATAGAAGAAATGGCTGTATTCTGCAAGAAGAAAGGCTTTGTTTTTCCTAATAGCGAAATCTACGGCGGAATGTCAGGATTTTTTGATTATGGTCCAGTAGGAGTTGAGCTTAAGAACAACCTAAAGGCCTTATGGTGGAAAACATTCGTCCAG
>CAYUUH010000053.1:0-7343 GCA_964447855.1 uncultured Methanosarcinales archaeon
TGCAGTCTGTATGGGGGTGGGCATTTTCCTTAGTCACTCCACCATGCGTTGCCCATCTTGAGTGTGCAATACCTATTGTGCCTTTAATGGAAGAAAGATTTACCTTCTTCTCAACCTCATCTATCTTTCCTATATCTTTCTCTATCAGAATTCTCTTATTGCTTACAGTGGCGATACCAGCAGAATCATATCCCCTATACTCCAGGTTTTTCAGCCCCTTCAAGAGTATTGGTGCTGCTTCTTTACCCCCAATATATCCCACAATGCCGCACATGTTGAGAAACCATAAACAAGACTTATATATAAGTATTACTAATACTAAATAAATCAAAATGTACAAGAAAGAAGCCAGGATTCTTGGAATTGATGATTCCCCTTTTGATAAATTTAAAGGGGGCAGAGTTCTTGTTGTAGGTACAATGTTCCGTGGAGGCCAGTGGATAGACGGCGTACTTTCTACAAAGATAAATGCTGATGGCAGCAACTCAACCAGTAAGCTTATAGAGATGGTCAATAAGAGCAAGTTTAAGCCTCAGCTTCAATGCATACTGTTAGATGGCATTGCATTTGGAGGCTTTAACATAATAGATATCCAAAAGCTGAACAAAAAGACAGGCATCCCAGTCATAGTAGTTATCAGAAAAATGCCTGATTTCAGGAAGATTGAGTCTACACTAAAGAAGCTTAAGAAATCAGCAAAATACAAGCTGATAGAAAAAGCAGGCCAGGTATACAACGTGGACAAACTCTACATACAGGCTGCAGGAATCGATTTGGAAAGCGCAAAGCAGATTCTCAAGATAACTTGCACAAGGTCTCTAATTCCAGAGCCGATAAGAATAGCTCACCTAATAGCTGCTGGAATAATAGCTGGAGAAAGCAAAGGCAACGCTTAAAGTTAGATATAGTAATACTTATCAGCCTTCTTCTGCTCACGGTCTTTAACTGAATCTAGCTTGTTTGCACGAGGCCTTTTATTCTCTTCATCTCTCCTGAAAGTGATTTGTAGGTCCTTAAGGAAATGAGTCATCCCCTCTTCCATTGAGAATGGGCCTTTAGCCTCTCCATTAACAGCAGGCTCTCCGTCAAACACCATAAGCTTCTTCGAAAGATAGTCTAAGAATAATAAATCGTGGTCAACAACAAGTGCAGATTTTCCTTTTTCTTCCATCAAGTTTCTTATAACCTTAGAGACAATAAGCCTTTGCTCGATATCAAGGTAAGCAGATGGCTCGTCAAGGAGGAACAAATCAGCATCTTTTGCAAGCGCAATTGCTATAGAAACCCTCTGCAGTTCTCCTCCGCTTAGCTCATTAAGCTTCTTTGTGAATAAAGGCTTGATTTCAAGAGGGTTAATAACTTGGTTGGTATATTTCTCAACAGCATCCCTGATGACATTAATGACAAGCTCGTCTGAGCTCGACTCAAGGTATTGTGGCTTGTAAGAGACCTTAACCTTTTTTGTAACTTCTCCTTTGTCAGGCTTTGCCTCTTCTGCAAGAATCTTGACAAAACTCGTCTTTCCAATCCCATTCTCTCCAAGAATCCCGATGATATCGTTCTTATGAACGCTGCCTTCATCTGCTTTAAGGCTAAACTTTCCTAGCTTCTTCTCTACTTCGCTCCATGAGGTTATGACCTCAGCCTCTTTGCTCTTTATCGGAGGCCTCTCATCAAATCTTATGGAGTAGTCCCTGAACCTGACATTCTCTTCCTTCATGAATCCAGATAGGTAGACATTAATCCCTGCCTTTGTCGTCTTTGGCATGCTGACTATACCGTAAACACTTGGCTTACCATACATCAGATGGACCATATCAGTCATGTAATCCAAGATTATCAGGTCGTGCTCTACCACAAGGACTGCAGTCTCTTTATTTGCAAGGCTTCTGATAAACTTGCTTACCTTAAGCCTCTGTTTTATATCTAAGTAGGATGTCGGCTCGTCAAATATATAGAGGTTTGCCTTCTTAAGTACAGTTGCTGCAATTGCAACCCTCTGCAATTCTCCCCCTGAGATGTCCCTTATATTATGGTCAAGTATCTTTGTAATGTCCAAAATCTCAGCAATCTTGTCCAGCTCCCCTTTCTCATCAACTTTCTTCAGCAAGTCAGAAACTTTTCCCTTCTGGCTTTTGGGTATTAAGTCAACCTGCTGCGGCTTGAAGCTTACCTTGACTTCTCCAGCCTTAAGCTTCTCAAAGAATATCTGGGCCTCAGTTCCCTTGAAATGCTCTATTAGTTCTTCATAGCTTGCCTCCTCTCCTTCTTTTCCAAAGTTAGGCTTAAGCATGCCTGATAGAATCTTAATTGCAGTAGACTTTCCTATTCCATTTCTTCCAAGGACTCCAACAACCTTTCCGAACAATGGGGTTGGAAGGTTCCAAAGATGAAAACCATTCTCCCCATATCTATGAATCGGGTCTTCCTTGAGCTCTTCAGGAAGGTTTATTATTGAAATAGCTTCAAACGGGCACCTGTTAGGGCATATTCCACAGCCAGTGCATAGCGCTTCATCTATCTTGGGCTTGTTGTCTTCGCCTTTGATTATGCATTCTTTGCCTGTCCTGTTTATCGGACAGAGCTTGATGCACAAATGCCCTCCGCAGCCAATAGGGTTGCATTTATCTTTCTCAATAACAGCTATGCGAGTCATAATAGCCTAGAACTTATTCTGTATTTAATAAATCTTTTTCTATTTCTTGAATGACTTGCTTATCTTCTCATTCCAGAACTCCGGGAGCTTATAGCTGAGCATGCCCTCAAACTCATCATCCCATACATAGAACTTGTCTTCTTTCTTTTCGTGCTCTTTGAATGCAGGCACAATCTTGTCATATATATCCCTTAGGACCTTCCTCTCGAACTTTGACTGCAGCAGGCTTGGTTCCTTAAGGATAAGCGTGTCTGCAAGCCTTAATACATTTAAGTCAATCATAGCAGAGTTCTGCGTTATTAGTATAAGTGTCAGGTTTTTGTGCCTTGCAATTGCCATAACTTTGCTTAATGCCTTGTTAGCATCTTTCATAGAATCTCTTGAGAAGAATGAGATGGCCCCTTCATCAATTAGCGCAACTGCATTATCAGGTATATCCTCAATGTTTTCAACTTTCCTTATCCACCTTGGAAGCTTCGAGTTCTCATAACCAAGTATATAGCATCTCTTCCTTGTGTCCTTGCTGAATGCCTCAAGAAATTTCATTCCTAGTGCAGTCTTTCCAGAGCCCCTCTTTCCGATTATCAAGGCTATGATGCTGTAGTTCAGCATCTTTTTGTAGAACTTATCATACTTTCCGTTCTTATGGTACACTAGGCTGAATGCCTCGTAAGGCTCTTTCTCTTCCTTTTTCTTAAACCTTTCAAATATCCCTAAAAGCCCCATAATCGCATTATAGGAGAGATACTATAAAAATCTTTACAATAATTTTATAAATGGGCAAATCTTTCAGTATGCTATGAAATGCGAAATATGCAAGAAGAAGATTGAAGAGACTTTCCTAAATAAAATTCTAGGCACTTATGTTAAGGATGAAAAGGGCAAGAAGCATCTAGTATGTTTTGAATGCCAGAAGAAGTTCACGACGAAAGAAGAGTTGTTGAATCAGCTCAAGTAATTGGTCATTCTCGCTATGCCTCTGTAGCTTAGCCAGCTAAAGCGCGAGTTTCGTAAACTCGAGATCGTGGGTGCAATTCCCATCAGAGGCTTTTTATTCAATATACCTATATTATAAGAAAACATTCACTGGAAATATCTTTTTCTTTTGAAGTACGCAATCATCATAAACGCAATAGTAATCATTATGCCCAGGGCAACAAAATATCCGACGTCCCACTCAAGCTCAGGCATATGCTGAAAGTTCATTCCATATATCCCTGTTATGAATGTCAGGGGCATGAAGATAGTTGCTATGATAGTAAGCCTCTGCATTGTCTTGTTCAGCTTTGTTGAGGCCTCATTCATCTTGTTAGAGGTAAGGGATATTGAGGCATCAAATATGCTTGTTATGATTTCTCTGTCTGATTCCAGGTTTGCATGAAGCCAGGCAAGGTTCTCGAGTATATCTATGCAGTATATTCCTGCCCTCTCTGATATAAAGCTGTATTCTCTTCTAGCAAGCCTGCTTATGATTTCCCTCTGAGGCAGGATGCTCCTCTTAAACTCTGAGATAGTTCTCTTTAATTTCATAATCTTCTGCATAATCCCTTTAGTGGTCTTCTTGCTGATAACCTTGTCTTCAATCTTCTCTATCTCATTGCTCAGGTAGTTTCCAAGAAGGATATACTTCTCTGTAAGGGTTTCCATTATGCTGTACATTATAACATCTGCACCAAGGTCCATGACCGAAGGCCTTGTGTAAATCTTGTCAATCATCTTTTTGATGCTGGTAGAAGATCCCTCATGCAGGCTTACAAGATAGTTCTTGCTCACACAGAAGTCTATCTCCTTGACAGCCATGTCTTCCTTTTTCTCGTCATAAACAACCCTGTGGAAGGTTATGAATACATAATCCTCAAACTCATCTATTTTTGGGACAGGTATAGAAGCCTTGAACTCATCTATAGTCTGGCTCTTAAACTTGAATACTTGTTTTAGTGTCTCATAATCATCATTAGAAGGGTCCTGGACATCAGCCCATACAACATAGCTTTTATTATGGATATAACCGTCTAACTCAGTGATTTTTATATTCTTGAGTAATGCCTTTTTCTTTTTCTCGTAAACAAGTACTGTAATCATAACAGTAAGTCTATTATTTAACATATTTAAATGTTCTTATTTATAGAAACTTAATTAAAATAGTATCAATTCCTATATCCCTATGAAATCGGCAAGCTTTGAGCGTGCAATATTCCTTAGCTGGTACTGCGCAAAGGGAGACTGCAAGTTCTGCTACATGTCAACCCAGAAGAGCCTGATAAGCGACCCAAGAAAGGCGCGCAGGAGCAAGGCGTCAATATTGGCAGAAGCATATCTCTGCAAGAAGCTTGGCTGGAAAATAGAGTTCCTTTCAGGAGGCTATGAGAGCTATACTAAGGATGAGCTTTTGGACTTGTTCAGGCAAATAAAAGAAATCTACGGCAAAAAGCTCTGGCTGAACATAGGGGTTTTGAATGAAGAAGAGTTGAACTCCTTCAAGCCATATATAGAAGGAGTCTGCGGTGCAGTTGAAGTGATAAACCCAGAACTTCACAAGAGTATATGCCCTTCAAAGCCAATAAAAGATATAGAAGAGATGTTTAGCCTCTGCGATAAGCTCGGATTAAAAAAAGCAATGACTATGATTCTCGGCTTAGGAGAATCAATCAATGACTTCTCATTATTGAAGGAATTCATAAAAAAGAACAATATAAACAAGATAACATTCTACAGGCTGAAGCCTCAGAAGAACACAATATTTGAGAAAGCAAAGCCAATAACTAAACAATATTATTCAGAATGGGTAAAACTAACGCGGAAGAACTTCCCTAAACTAAATATTGTAGTAGGGTCATGGCTAACTCACCTTGATGAAATATCTCTTTTAATGCAGTCGGGAGCAGATAACTTTACAAAATTCCCAGGAATCAAGCTTTTTAACTCAAAATATGCAAGGCAAATAGAGGAAGAAGTAAAAAAAGCAAAGAGAAAGCTAAACGGAACATTGACAAAAAAGCCAAACCTAGACTATAAGGACTTAAAGCTCGAGAAAGATCTTAAAGAGCAAGTGATAAAGCACATTAATTTGTACACAAAAAGTATGAAATCTTAGATTTCTATAGGCTCTACAGATTCTATACTTTCTTCAGGTATCGCATGTTTTCCTTTCTTCCAAGTGCCTAGTTTAAACCATACAGCACTGACAATTCCAGATAGCACAATGGAAACCATTATTCCGTACCACACCCCATCCATACCTTTTCCCATTGAGAATGCAAACAAAAGTGCAAGGGGTATGTTAAGGACAAACAGCCTTATAGCACTAAGTATCAGCGAAGGATACCCTTTTCCAGCCCCCTGGAATGCAGAAGCGATTACAATTCCAAACCCAATAAATGCATATGTGAGAGAAACAATCCTCAGGTAACTAGCTCCAAAAGTGACGACCTCAGAATGCTCGTTGAACAAGGAGACCACCCATTCAGGAGCAGCAAAGAACAAAATCCCTACAAGCTCCATAAATGCTGCAGCCAACAGACCGGCTTTCCATGTCGTGCTCTCGGCCCTATCAAACTTTCTGGCACCAACATTATGTCCGACAATAGTTATGACTGCAGTGCCCACCCCTAGCGCAGGCAATATGGCAACAGAATCAAGCCTTCCAATAAGTCCATAAGCTGCAATAGCATAAGTTCCAAAAGAAGAAACTATCTTCATCATAAAAAACATTCCAAGGGACATTATGGACTGAGACAATGAAGCAGGAATCCCTACATGGAACACCTCTTTTACTATATGGAAATCAATCTTAGGGAGCTTAAGGTCCATTCTAAGCATAGAGTCTCCCTTAAAGAGATATCTTAAGAACATAAGCGCAGATACCACTCTAGCCAGTATTGTTGCAAGAGCTGCTCCAAATACGCCCATCTCAGGGAAGATCCACAGTCCGAAAATCATAAATGGGTCTAGGATTATGTTGATGATAGTAGCAATACCCATTATCTTCATAGGAATCTTTACTTCCCCTTCTCCTCTTAGGATACTTGTTCCCATAAATGCAATAAGCATGAAAATGCTTCCTAAAAAGATAGTATATGCATAGGTCAAAGCCATCGAAAGAACTTCTTTCTCTGCTCCAAGGAAAACGAACAGAGGTTTTGAGAAAACTAAGCCAGCCACAGCAAAGAAGACCCACATAAAGACCGCAATGACTATCCCATGCTTTGCAACTTCCTTTGCCTTATCAATCCTTTTCGCGCCTATAAGTCTTGCAATAAGAGATGTTACGCCGACACCAACCCCTGCCGCAAGAGCTATTATAAGGAATACTACTGGAAAAGTTATTGAAATGGCAGCAAGTGCAAGCGCACTGTACCTTCCAAGATAAACTGTATCAATCAGATTGAAAGCTACTTGCAGGCTGAATGCAACCATCATTGGCCATGCCATATGCAGGATATTTTTTGTTACGCTTCCGTTAGTAAGGTCTCTCTGTTTCATCGTAATCAGGACTTAGTTTTGTTTTAAAAAGATTGATATTTACTCATATCTTAATGCGTCAACCGGTTTGAGCTTAGACGCCTGCAGTGCAGGAAGGAAACCTGCTCCAGCTCCAACAAGCGTAGAGAACAAAACACATCCAATTGTCAATGATATTGGAAAAATTGGCTGAAGTGAGCTGTATCCTGCCGCCGCAGCAGCTGCA
>CAYUUH010000054.1:0-7338 GCA_964447855.1 uncultured Methanosarcinales archaeon
AAAATCTGCGGCATAACTAATATCCAGGATGCATTCAAGGCATCTGAGTTAGGTGCAGACTTCATGGGCTTTATAGTGGAGGTTGATTTTTCAAAAGATTCCATCACAAGAGAACAGGCAAAAGATATGATAAAAAAGCTGCCTCTTGAGGTTAAGCCAGTGCTGGTAACTTACCTGACAAAAGCAGACAAGATATTGAAGCTTGCAGAAGAGATAAAACCTGAAGTAATCCAGCTCCACAATCCAAATGTCGAGCTTAAAGAGATAGGCAAGATAAGGAAAGCCCTCCCAAAAGTAGAGATTTCAAAAGCAGTTCACGTTGAAGACGAATCAGCAATAGAGACTGCAAAGAAATATGAAAATTACGTTGATTACCTTTTGCTTGATACGAAAACTAAGACTCAGCTGGGAGGAACCGGAGTTGTTCACGACTGGGAAATAAGTAGAAAAATAGTTAAAGCAGTTAAGTGCAAGGTATTCCTTGCAGGAGGCCTTGACCAAACGAACGTAGGCATAGCAGTTGAGAAGGTCAAGCCGTTTGGCGTTGATGTCAACTCAGGAGTCAAGGCAAAAGACCGCAGGAAAGACCCGATAAAGCTTGCAAAATTCATCGAAAGGGCAAAATCAGACAAACAAAGAAAATGAAATCAAAGGGACGTTTTGGAAAATATGGCGGCATGTTTGTGCCAGAAACACTAATGCCTGCCATTGAACAGCTTGAGGCAGCGTTTAATAAATATAAGAATGATAAAAAGTTCAACCAGGAACTAAAGACCTTATTGGATGATTTTGTTGGGAGGCCTACAGCTCTTACATACTGCCCAACCCTAAGCAAAAAACTGGGCTGCAAGTTATATCTAAAGCGAGAGGACTTGGCCCATACAGGCGCCCATAAGATAAACAACGCTCTTGGCCAGGCATTGCTTGCAAAGTATATGGGCAAAACAAGGATTATTGCAGAGACAGGCGCAGGCCAGCATGGTGTTGCAACAGCAACAGCAGCTGCAAAGCTCGGAATGAAATGCGATATTTACATGGGCTCTGTTGATATTGAGAGGCAGAAACCAAATGTTTTCAGAATGAGGCTGCTTGGAGCAAACGTCGTTCCTGTTGAAACAGGCACAAAAACACTGAAAGATGCCATTAATGAGGCTTTGAGAGACTGGACATCAAGTGTGGAAGACACGCATTATCTGCTTGGCTCTGTATTGGGGCCGCATCCGTTCCCGACAATGGTTGCACATTTCCAGAAAGTGATAGGAAAAGAAGCAAGAAAGCAGATACTGAAAGCAGAGGGAAGACTTCCTGATGCAGTAATAGCATGCGTTGGCGGCGGAAGCAACTCAATAGGAATATTTTCAGGATTCCTCAAGGACAAGAAAGTCAGGCTGATTGGCATTGAAGCTGGCGGCCATGGAATTACATCTGGATATCATGCAGCAAGATTCGCAGACAAGAAGATTGGGAGGCTTGGAGTGCTTCACGGCACTTTCACATACGTGCTTCAGGATAGGTATGGTCAGATTTACAACACACATTCAATATCAGCAGGCCTTGATTATTGCGCAATAGGCCCGGAGCACAGCTATTTGAGAGACCTTAAGCGTGCAGAATACAGCTATGCAACTGACAAGGAATGCCTTAACGGATTTCAGGTCTTAAGCAAGGAAGAAGGAATCATCCCTGCGCTCGAGTCAGCGCATGCTGTCGGTTATTTGTTGAGCAATGCAAATAACTTCAAGGGCAAGCTTGTGATTGTTAACATATCAGGGAGAGGAGATAAAGACTTATTTCATGCTGCAAAAGAGCTGGGGATGAAGATAGAATGAGCAGATACAAAAAAACATTCCAAAGGCTGAAGAAAAACAAGGAAAGAGCACTTGTTCCGTTTGTAGTAGTTGGAGATCCAGACTATAAGACCAGCCTGCAGATAGTAAAAACAATTGTCGATGCAGGCGCAGACATCTTGGAACTTGGTTTTTCATTTTCAGAACCGATTGCAGACGGCCCGACAATCCAGACAGCAGGCGTGCGTGCAATAAGTGCAGGCTCAAACACAGACAAAAACTTTAAGTTTGTAAAAGAAGTAAGGAAGTTTACTGATATCCCCATTGGAATCCTGATTTACACTAACTTAATCTACCCGCGCGGAATTGAAAAGTTCTACAAAGATGCAAAAGAAGCAGGAATTGATTCTGTTCTCGTTGCTGATCTGCCAGCTGAGGAAGCAGAGCCTTATGCCCAGACAGCAAAAAAGTACCAGGTAGGCACCGTTTTCATCGTAAGCCCATTGACAGATAATATCCGGCTTTCAAAGATCTCTAAGAAAACTACTGGTTTTATCTATGTCGTATCAAGACTAGGTGTTACAGGCGCAAGACAGGACCTTCAGCAGGGCACATTGAATCTTTTGAAGAGAATAAAGCCAAGAACAAAGCTTCCTTTATGCGTAGGATTTGGAATTTCAAAGCCAGAGCACGTCAAATCTGTGTGCAAGGCAGGAGCAGATGGCGCAATAGTCGGCTCAGCAATCGTAAAAATCATCGAAAATAACCTGAAAAACAAGAAAGTAATGTTCAAGAAGATTGAAAACTATGTTAAATCAATGAAGAACGCGACAAAATGACGAAAGTAATCGACCCATACGGCTCAGAACTAGTGGAGGACTATACAAAAATAGTCAAGGATTTTGGTTTGGATAGCTTCAGCCTTAATGATTATCCAGAACCTAATAGGCTTATGCGTCGTGGAGTCATATTTGCCCAAAGAGATATGGGCCCAGTGATAAAGGCAATGAAGGAAAAGAAAAAGTTCTATGTTCTTTCTGGCATAATGCCGACAGCAAAGAAAGTGCATTTCGGGACAAAGATGGTTGTTGAAAACATCGCATATTTCCAAAGGCAGGGCGCAAAGACCTTTTGCCTTGTCGCAGACATGGAATCGGCTGCAGCAAGAGGCATCTCATTAGAAGAAGCAAGGAAGAATGCATTGGAATACCAGATTCCATCATATCTTGCATTGGGATTAGACCCAAAGAGGACAATATTCTATTTTCAGTCTGAAAACAAGGAGGTTATACAGCTTGCTTACCAGGCATCAAACAGGATAACATTAAACGAATTCCGTGCAGTCTATGGCAATGCAGACCCTGCAAGGATTGTATCAGCTTTAACTCAGATTGGAGATATTCTATATCCCCAATTAGGCGAGCCAATGCCTGGAGTAATTCCTGTCGGAGTTGACCAGGACCCGCATATAAGGCTGACAAGAGATGCTGCAAGAAGAATGAAAGACAAAAAGTTCTTCCTTCCATCAGGGCTTTACCACAAGTTCACACCAAGCCTTGACGGCTCATTAAAGATGTCAAAGTCAAAGCCAGAGTCATGCATCGACCTTCCTGATGACCCTAAAAAGGTTGCAAAAAAGCTCATGCGCGCAAAGACAGGTGGCCGTGATACAGTTGAAGAGCAAAAAAGACTTGGCGGGGAGCCTGAGAAATGCATAATCTTTGAGCTGTACAAGCAGCACTTGATAGAGGATGACGCTGAACTGAAAAAGATATATGATGATTGCAAAGCAGGAAAGCTTACATGCGGAGATGATAAGAAGCATGCATGTGAGTTGATGACCAAATTCATGAATGACTTTGAAAACAAGACAGAAGAAGCAAGAAAGCAGGTTGATAAGCTTAATTTCGTAAAGTTTAAATAACCAGCAATCAAGTTTTAATTAAAAAAGAGGTAACCCAATGGCAAAAAAGAAACAGCTCAAGGTAGCTCCTTTATCAAGCAGCTTTATGTTGACAGCAATGGTAGGTATTCTGATATCGGGCGTATATGTATATCCAAAGGACCCTACATGGGGCTTCACATTCCTGGTATTCTTTGTGCTTATGTTCATAGCCTCAATAATATCTATGACATATGCTCCTGTAGAGCCTCAGCTAAGGATAAAATAATTCTTTTATCCATATCTTAATTTATTTAGCTGGCTTTCAGTTAGAAATCAAAAACTTTCTTCTTCTCGACAATAGCTGATGGAGACTCACCGCCATGCCATGTGAATCTTGGCCGTACTCTCATAGGATACAGTTTTTCATTATTATCATCAAACACAAGCGCAGAACCCTTTAGCCTCGGAAGAGCATTAATCTCCTTGTCAAGGCCTCCTCTCATATAGCTCTGCATAAGCATACCCAAAGCTTCAATATCGAACTTAGCTGTAAGCCTGTGCGAAATCATGATATCTGACTGAGTCATCACATCTGTATGAATCTTTGCAGGCTGCTGAGTAGCAAGAATAAGGCTTATACCTGGCTGCCTTCCTTCCCTTAAGATGATAATCAAAGGCTTTGAAGCTGCAGTTTCCCCATCTCTAGGCAAAAACTCATGCGCTTCGTCAATGACAAGCCACACTAAAGGCTCTTTTTTCTTCTTTTTTCCGTTCATATCTTCATCCTCATCCTCAGTGTAGTGTATCATCCTGTTTACTTTAGCATATTCTTCTTCTTTTCTTGCAAGCATCCTCTGGATAAACAGCTTCTCTGCAACAAGCCCGATGACAAGAGCCCTCAGATTGGATGCTCCAGGCATTGTCGCATAACAGCTTACGTCAAGCACAGTAACCTGGCCAGGCATAACAAGATCATTCAGCGGAGTTCCTTCCTTGTCAAACAGGCCCCACTTGTCTGCTCCAAGAAGCATATTCTCCAAAGCGTCTTTCACTTCCTGCCTTGAGCGGTCGTCTTTATGGAGTGTGTCTATCATTTCTTTTATTCCGTAGCTCTTGCCTTTTTCTTTGAGTATCTCAGTTGTTCTCTCGATAAGGATTCCGATAGGATCATTTCTCTGCACACCAAATGTGATACACCAGTTGCTCACATCAAGCTCGCTTGTCTTTATTGAGAATGCAAAGTCCGTAGGGATTCCTTTGTCTTTATAGTCCTTGAAATAGCCTTTTGGAGTGAATATCGTTATATTAAGCCCCTTGGACTCAAGACCCCATTGCTTTAACAGTTCCTGCTCGCCTGGCTTCTGGTTTGGGTACTTCATAGTCCAATAGATTCCCATAGTATCAAGCATAATCACAGAAATGTTGTCCTTAATCTCAGTAGGCAGGTCAGCCATGCCTTCTGCAATGACTCCCATAGTATATGATTTTCCAGAGCCCCTTTTACCGCAGAGGAATACAGCGTGGCTTCCTGTAAGGTCCATATATATCTTGTTGGATAGGCTTACTGTCTGCCCCATCTGAACATAATGCTTTCCAAGAAGAATCGCGCCAAGCGTGCCAAGCTTCTTTCTGTCACCTTCACTCCTTCCAACTACGATATCATAAGCCATATTTAAAAATTAAGGAAAATTCAATATAAACCTTTATAGAAACCATTCGGTAGTGAATAAAATTAGAAAGATTTATTTATTGGGAGTTTTTTCTCTTCTGAAGGAGTAACTCTTAAAAGGTGATATGGTTGCCAAAAAAGAAACCAAAAAAGCATAGCAAAGTTAAAGTCTATCTGGGACTCATTCTCGGACTGATTATCCTCACAGCGCTTGTATATATCACATTCAACAAGCTAAAAGAAGACTCAAAAGTGGCTGCGGTGGTTAATGGAGAAAAAATAACCTATTCTGAAATAGAAACCCTTTACAATGAGCTTCCTGACACATATAAGGGAGTTATCACAAGAAGCGAAGTATTGGACCAGAAGATAAACGAAAAGCTTCTGCTTCAGAAAGCATCAGAGATGCAGATAACTGTTACAGAGCAGGAGATTGATGATATAATCGCCACTATAATCTCCCAGAGCGGAATGACTGAGAAAGAGTTTGAGACGAGGATTAAGCAGCAGGGAATAAGCCAGTCAAAGCTTAGAGAGTACTACCGGACTCAGATGATAATCCTTAAGCTCCTCAACGAAACTGCCCTAAAAGGCGTAAAGGTCGAGGAGAAAGACATTATCTTATACTATAGGAAATCAGGTTTAGAAGACACAGGAGTTTCAATGGAGGAAGCACGCGACCAGATAGAGATAGTAGTTCTGGCCCAAAAGAGGGAAGAGGCTTTCCTCAAGTATATTGATGAGCTGAAATCAGAGTCAGACATTCAAATATTTTACGGCGTAGAAACATTCACTATCACAGATAATGAGGTATGCGAACAAGACGGAAAGCCAATAATCAGGATGTATTCAACATCAAACTGCGAGCAATGCAAGTGGATTGAAGAAACCTTCGCATCCACAGCATCAGAGTATGAGGACATTATAGCATATCACTGGGTGCTTGATACAGGAAACAACAAGCTTACTGTTGAGGAAGAAAAATCTATACCCAAATCAGAAGCAGAACTTTTCAAGGAGCTAAATCCTTCATTAAAGGTTCCGTTCTTTGTCTTCGGGTGTAAGTATATAAGAGAAGGCGCAGGTTACTTCGAGCAAGATGATTTAGCGAGTGAGCAGTCAGAATTTAATATAATCATAAGCAAACTATTGAACTCTAATTAAAAAGGGCAAAAATGAGCAAAGATAAAGAAAGGCTTGAAAAGGAACTAAGGTTTTTAAAAGAAAGCCTAGAAGCCAATATAATGTCTGAAGAAGAGTACGAAAAAGGCAGGGCAAGGATAGAAAAAGGCCTTGATGAACTTAAAGATGATGAGCAGCTAAATGAGTCAGACAGCTTTGAAGAAGATAAAACTGCTGCGGACATCCTGAGAGAATTAGATGAGGAAGAAAAAGAGGAGGAATCAGTTGGAAAAATGACAGACAATGATTTTACATCAGATGACTGGGTTGCCAAGGAACTTGAAGAACTAAGCGAAGAATCAAATGGCAGGATAGCCGGAGAAGAGATTTCCATGAATAAAACTTCAAAGAAAGAGAAAGAAGATCTTATCGAGGAACAAGAGCAGGAAGAGGAGACAGAAAAAGAAGAGTCTTCAGACATATGGAGCGAAGTTGACAAAGACGTTCCAAAGGAAGCTGATAAAGAAGAACCTAGACAGGAAGAAATTAAGGATTCTGATGATGAAGAGATGAAAGAAGAGAGAAAAGAGGAGAAGAAGCCGAAAAAACCAGTAAAAAAACAAGAAGAAAAGAAACAGGTAAAAAAAGAAGAGAAGCCGAGGGCAACCAAGAAGAAGGAAGAATCAGAAGAGATTGAAGACTTGGAGCCTGTATCGATAAACAAGACTGCTATGAAGGTCATTGGAGCAATAGCAGCCATACTAATAATCATAGCCATTGTTAAAGGATGTTCTCCTGGAGCAGGGAGCACAGTAAGCGGAGAAGATATTGCAGCATGCTCAGCAGATGAAGAGTGCTTAAGCCCAGGTCAGGTT
>CAYUUH010000055.1:0-7336 GCA_964447855.1 uncultured Methanosarcinales archaeon
GAGAATTATCTTGAACTAAAGACTAAGCTTATTGAGAAAGGCCATAAGTTTAAGTCAGACACTGACACAGAGATTATTGTCCACCTTATCGAGGATTATTACAAAGGACATCTAAAAGAAGCAGTAGTAAAGGCGTTGAAACATCTTGAAGGGTCTTATGCACTAGCCATAATCTGCACAGAGGAAAACAAGCTTATTGCTGCAAGAAGAGAAAGCCCATTGGTTATAGGGCTCGGGAACAAGGAGCAGTTTATCGCTTCTGATGTACCTGCGATACTCCATTTAACAAAGAATGTTATCTTCTTGGAGGATGGAGAGGTTGCAGAACTCGACGGCAATAATATATCTGTTGTTAATCTTGAAGGAAAGGCAGTCAAAAAGAATGTTACTAAGATTAAATGGACAGCTGCTATGACTGAAAAGCTTGGATTTGAACACTATATGCTCAAAGAGATTCATGAACAGCCAAGGGCAATAGAAGAAACAGTAATGAATCGCATATCAAACAGTGATGTTGACATCGGAAAAGAGATTAAGCTCAGTGATGATTATATAAGGAACATTGGCCGAATTATATTTGTTGCGTGCGGGACAAGCTGGCATGCATCGCATATTGGAGAGTTTATGATAGAAGAGCTTACAGGAATCCCTGCTGAAGTAGAATATGCATCTGAGTTCAGGTACAGGAACCCAATCGTGAGGAAAAATGACTTGGTTATAGCAATAAGCCAGTCGGGAGAAACTGCTGATACCTTAGCTGCGCTAAAAGAAGCAAAGAACAGGGGAGCCAAGGTGCTGGCAATATGCAATGTATTTGGAAGCTCTATTGACAGAGAGTCTGACGTTACTCTCTACACCCATGCCGGCCCTGAGATTGGAGTTGCATCAACAAAAGCATTCACATGCCAGCTTGCTGTGCTATACTTAATGACACTTCATTTTGGAAAAGTAAGGGGCGTTCTGCCTCCTGAACAGATTCAGAACAGGATTCGCGACTTAAGGAAGCTTCCATTGCAGATGCAGGCCATACTTGAGGAGCAAAGAGACAATGTTGAACTGCATGCAAAGAAATTTTACAAAAAGAAGAATGCGTTGTACATGGGCCGAGGGATAAACTACCCTATCGCACTTGAAGGAGCGCTCAAGCTAAAAGAGGTTTCTTATATACACGCTGAAGGGTATCCTGCTGCAGAGATGAAGCATGGACCAATTGCGCTTATTGATAAGGATATGCCCGTTATCTGCATTGCGCCTCAGGACCATCGGACATACAAGAAGGTTACAAGCAATATGCAGGAAGTAAGGTCTCGCGGAGGGATAATAATTGCAATTGCCACAAAAGGGGACACAGAGGTAAAGAAAGTGTCTGACCATACTTTCTATATCCCCCAGAACTCATATATACTTACTCCGTTGCTTGCAGTTATCCCGCTTCAGTTGTTTGCTTATTATGTTGCAAGAGACTGCGGAAGGGATATTGACAAGCCAAGGAATCTTGCAAAGTCAGTTACAGTAGAGTAAGTGTAAGAGGTGTAAAATGGAATTTCGCAAAGCGACATCAAAAGATGCCAAAGGCATCGCCAATGTTCTTATCCAAAGCTATAATATCAAGGATGTAAAAGAAGGCATTTCTGCATTTAAAGAAGAGGTCCAAAAGAAGTACAACTATATCATTGCTGTAGATAATGGAAAAATTGTCGGCTTGACAACCTGGCAAGTCCATGGACTCTATAAGCACCAGCTTTGCGAACTTGACAGGATTGCTGTTTTGCCTGATTGCAGGGGAAAAGGTGTTTCACAGAAGCTGTTTGCTGCACTTGTGAAAGCTGCTAAGGCAGAATACAAGAAAAACAGATCAAAACTAAGGAAATTATATCTGCTTACCCATGCGTCCAATATACGTGCGCACAAGTTTTATGAAAAACTCGGATTTAAGCACGAAACGACCCTAAAAAGCCATTATTATAAGAACGAGGATGAATGGGTTTACTCTATGTTTTTCTGATTACTTCTTTTTTGGTTCTTCCCCTTCAGCAATCTTCCTGACAAAAGTCAAGAATCCTGTATGGCCTACTCCTATTGTCTGAGGCCTTACTTTTCTGCCGTCAATCTCCCAGCTCCTCTTGATAATTTCCATTGTCCTTTCATGCGTCAGATTTGGGAACTTGCTTATTTCATTGACAAAGTCTGTTGTCTGTGTAATCGAAGGGCTGTATGAAACTATAAACCCTCCAACTTTCAATGCTTTTTCCGCTGGAACAATGGCATTCCAAGGAGAAGGCAAATCAAGAGTTACTATATCAAGCCCTTTCTCGTCGATTCCCTTACATATATCCCCATTCTTTACCTTGAGGTTCTTCAAGTCAAGAAACTCTTTATTCTTCTTAACAACCTTGATGAAGTCTTCTCTTATGTCATATGTAGTCACTTCCTTGCACACGTGGGCAAGATAACATGCAAGAGCACCTGAGCCAGCACCAGCATCTACTGCTTTGCTGTTCTTGTCAAGGCCAGTATAAGTTATTATCGCACCAATGTCCTTGACAGATATTATCTGGGCATCACGTTGTATCCTCTTGTAATCATCGATGAAGCTCGTTGTAAAGATTGAAAACTTTTTCTTGGTGTTTGACTCCACTATAGATCCGTCTTTCTTCTTAAGGTCTTTTTTTGATATTACTCCGTCTGTGCAGTGGAAGTCCTTAGTAAGGTCGGAAACAAAATATGTCCTTGACTTGTCTATGAGAATCTCTCTGTTTAGGTCTTTGACAAACTCCTTTTTCTCTTTTTTCACTAACAGTTTCCTTACTTGTCTCATATGTTATGCAAAGGAAACTGGATATTTAAACTTATTTGTTTTGCAGAGTTTACTAGATAGAATCAAAAACGGGCCTGATGGGATTTGAACCCACGATCTACAGCTCTCTTTGCATAAAGCATAGAAGGCTGTCGCCTTATCCAGGCTAGGCTACAGGCCCATGGTTTAGTTATAAGAGTAGAACGCCTATTTATAAATATTATTACACATTATCCCATTCGGTTGAATGCTGGGTGCACTTTTTCTTGTAGTCCCAATAAATCCGGCATTCCCTACCGAATTTTTCCCACTTCACACATCCTTCGCAGCAGTTTGGGGTTTCCATTTTATCTTAAGGCAACCATGTCTTTGGGTCTTTAAGCTTTTGCGGGAGATAATCAGATATAACGAAGTTTAGGCCGTGCTTTGCAAGAGCTTGCTGTTCTGCCCTTACCTTCATGTCAGCCATCTGCTTCATTGCCTTCTGCCACTCCTTATGATGCTGTATAAACGGGTCATTCTTAATTGCGTCTTTTATTCTCTTTATGTCAACGTCCTTTAGGGGGTGTGTTGGAAGCTTGTAGTCAATAATATCCTGAGGGGTTATTCCTATAAACTTGGCCCTGGGAACACAGAAATACTCATTAATGTGGGCTGCATTTCCTGAGCCTACCTTGAGAGTTCTGTAGATATTTGCAAAACCATATGGGTCTCCATCAGTGAACACAAATACAGGCAGCTTCATCTCGTCGCTAAGCCTCCTGATAAACCTTCTGCATGCTCTTGTTGGGACTCCTCCCAAGCTTATTAATATGCAGTTAGCCTTTTTCCAGTAGTTGTGCTTAACAAGTCTCTGGAACATACCTGCTGTTTCTATTGCCAATATGAACTTTGCAGATGTCTCAAACTTAAGGTTTTCAACTGAGCTTGGAATTGAGTATGCTCCTGAACCAAACTTAGTGCAGTCAATCTTAAGCTCTTTCTTTGTCTCTACATCTTTATCTATCACTATAAGCTTTCCTGCAATCTCTCCGCCTTTTTCCTCAGGGATAAATCCGATCTGCTCCCTGTTGACCATCATCATTGCTTCAACATCGTCCATTACTGTGTCAGACTCAACCTGTTCCTTGAACCTGGCTTCTGCCCAGTTCTTGCTGACATAATACGCCTCTCTCTTTGTTGCGATATCGTCTGTCTCAACAAGCTGCTTTGACAATGCCATCATCCTTAATGTTTGTGCAAATGTTTTTACTGTACCTGCTGTAAGCGTTCTGCCTTTCATCTTTCCTGTAAGCTCGAAGTAACCGTCTTTAGGGTCATACTTGACATTAGAGAGAGCTCTCAACGGAGTCTTCAGCTCAGGCTGTTTCTTGCTCTTTATCTTATCGTAAACGCCTGTTGCGATATTCTTGATTTTGGTTATTACTTCGCTCATTTGATTCACTCGTCCTGGTCAAGCTTTGTCTGCTTATCCTTCTTTTCCTTAGCTTCTGAATCATCAGAATCTTCTGACTCTAGATCATCTGAGGATGCGCTTCCGAAAGAAGCAAGCTCCTCATCATAATCAGGGTTATCGACTCCAATTGTTTCAAGCTGTCCTCTGTGCTTTTCAAGTATCTCTCTAAGCAGGCCCTCTACATTCTCTCTGTCCTTGATTCCTATAAGTTCCTGCAACGCTTCTGCTACGTGCGGGATGTAGGTTGAGATATAATCTCTTTTCTTGCCTTCTGCAAGGATTCTCTTCTTCTTATGAACATACAGCCCGAGCCTTCTTCCGCATTCCTGGAGCGCAAGCTTGGTTTCTTTTATGATCTCGGGATAATGCGCAATTGCCTCCTTGCTTTCAGAAGTAAAAGGCACCCATACAGATGATATATGTACTGCAACAGTTACAGGACCCTGAGGCAATGAACCTGATGATTGGTTTAAGCCGTAGCTTCTCCAGTTTGTAGCGAGTATGGATTTGTTTGTCGAACATGCTCCCTGCTGGTAAAGTAAAGGCACACGGTTTGCAAACCTAAGAACCCTTATTGAGCCCTCTGCACTCTGCTCTCCGCCGTATGCAATTCCTGCCTCAATAACAAATGGATTTCCGCGGTATACTGCTGGAGGCCTTGTGACGGTCGTGTAAAACTCTGCATTAATCTCTTTTCTAAGCCCTTTTTCAAGAAGCTCTGCTCCTATCGGGCTGATGCAGTCAGTCGGAGGTGCAATTATCTTTGTCTTGTTTATGCCCTCCATAAGCTTTTCAGTCATCTCCCTTGTCATCTCGCTTGGTTTTGTGTTAGGAAGTATGGCTGCATTCTCGCATATCTGCTTTGCAGTTCCTGAGCCAACTCTTGAGAATTCATTTGTAAGGAAAGACTGAAGCGTTCTTGAGTCAGTACCCTTAAGCATATTCATCATTATTCCAAGCTCTACTCCGTAAGGGTGCGGCTTGATTTCTTTTGCCTGTTCTGGGACAGTATCAGTTGCTCTTGCAAAGATATACTGCTCTGCTTTTGGATTTGTATAAGTTATTGTAACGTGCGGATTGACGATTGCAGTCTGCTTGATGTACTGGTCGATGCTCTGGTCTCCTTTTTGATAGGAGCCTTCCAAATCTAGTTCTATCTTTGTTCCATGGTCTTTATTCCATTCTATAACTTCTTCCTTGACTATATCCGGCCTGTTCTGTGCAGTATCGATTTTAAGTTCGTAATAATGCGCAGGCTGGTTTTGGCCAATCTTAGAGACTATTTTTGCCGGCCTTCCGGTTGTAAGCTGAGCATACATGACTGATGCAGAGATTCCTATTCCCTGCTGTCCACGACTCTGGCTTAGCTTAAAGAATTTTGAACCATAAAGAAGTCTTGCAAAGATATGTGGAATCTGCTTTTTAACAATTCCAGGGCCATTATCCTCAACGATAACCCTGAACCTGTCATTGCCCATATCAATTACTTCAACAGAAACTTCAGGAAGAACCCTTGCTTCTTCACAGGCGTCAAGAGCATTATCTACTGCTTCTTTTATTGTAGTCATCAGAGCTTTTTTCTTGTTGTCAAAGCCCAAAAGATGTCTGTTTCGTTCGAAAAACTGCGCAACGCTTATTTCGCGCTGTTTTTTTGCCAATTCCTCAGCAATTGCCCCTTTTTCCATCCTAAATATCCATGATTTCTTCTTTTTTTAGTTCTCTTCTTTTCTTTTCAAGCCATTTATAAACATTTGCATGTGTTGATCCTCTCAGGAGAGAGATTACTGCCTGCCTTGCGAAGTTTACTGATTGTGAAGGCCCGATTAATGAGATTGTTTTCCCGTAGACGGAGATTGATGATTCTGTTAATTCTTCTATTATCTTTCTTGATTTTCCTTCTTTACCTATCACTCTTCCTTTTAGCCTGACCAAAGAATTCTTTGATTTGTTCGTGTATTCAGCTATCTCTATTATTTCAAGAACAACATCCTGTTTTAGAAGCTGCTTTGCTATCTCTGGATTAAAACCTCGGCCGACTGCTTTTACTATCTCTCTTGCAGTATAGAGGCCTAGAGCATCTGCGCCAGAGATAAAAACATCGCCTTCCTTTGAGTCTACCTTCAGCCTTGTCTTTGTCTGCTCTTCAAGGTCTTTCTTTACTTCCCCTTCCTTACCTATGAGCACAGCTATTCTCTCCTTAGGGATACGCAGCTCATACATGAATTCTTCCATGACAAAAGAAAACTTAGATTTTGTTTTTAAGTCTTTGTCTTTCCAACAACAGATTTCTTTATGCTTTCTGCGTCTACGTTCAGGCCAAGCTTTGTAAAGAAAGTGGCTATGTTCCTTATATCCCTGTTTAGGTACTCGGCTGAGTGCGGATCTGCAGTGGTTGTTGTCTGAGAGAAGTCTATAAAAACCGGGCTTTCATTAAAGTTAAGTATGTTAAAAGACGAAAGGTCTGCATGAACAAGTCCTGCGCTGTACATTTTTTTCATCTGTGATATCATCTCTTTCAAGAATTTCTTCGGGTTTTTAGGCTCCTTGTCTTTCATTCTTGGCGCTATCTCTTCTCCTGACCCTATAAACTCCAAGATCAGGACATTGTTCAGAACTGCTATCGGTGTTGGAACTCTCACTCCTGCTTCTCTTGCCTTAAGGAGATTTCTGTATTCCCTCTGAACCCACGCAAGGATAACCTTCCTTTTCTTGGACTTGAGATTCGTAAGCCTTGGGTCTGCCTTAAGATAATCATACATACGGTTAAAGTCGCATGTCTCAAGGCGGTAAATCTTTACTATCACTCTTCCGGTTTTTGTCTTTGCAGAAAATATATTGGCTTCCTTTCCTATTGAGATTGGGCTTTCGAGGCCTTCTATATATCCCCTAGACATTAGACTGAATATGTTCCTATTTGTGAACTCATCAAATACGTCATGCATTACTTTGAACTTTTCTTTTGACTTTTTTGGCATGAGCCAGACTAAAGAACCTGTATATATAAAGGTTTATCATGTGCTTGGTTTTTATCGGGCTTTAGTGATACCACTCTAAAATGGTATCAAAATCGAAAGGTTTATATA
>CAYUUH010000056.1:0-7022 GCA_964447855.1 uncultured Methanosarcinales archaeon
GTGCTGGCGTGCGCCGACCTTCTAGGCGTCTCGGTTGGCGACGGCCAGAACGACTTGCCAATGCTTAAGAAGGTTGATTACGGCTATCAGGTCAAGAATCATGGGGGAGAATACAGCTTCAAGGACAAAAATACCATAAGAATCAATAAGATTGGCCCAGAAGGATTCAATGATGCCGTATTAAGGCACCTATAGCCATCTGCTCTCAAGATATTTCTGGACTCTTTATCTTTTTATACTTGATTTATATGTTTTGCCTCCTCACCACCCTGAACTTCTCAAAGTTCTCAGAGAGTCTTTGTCCCCTGTACCATAATTCCATTCTCAGAACATAAGTATCTTCTGCAAGGATTCCTTTTATATTAAATATGGATTCGAACCTTGATGTTGGCTTAAGGACAGGCACTGAAGCGTCTTTGGGTATTGTTATGGATTTCTCTTTTTTTGCATAAACTTTCCCGTCTCGGTCTTCAACCTTAAGCACCAGCTTGACGTTCTTATATTTCTTCCTTGTATCATTAGTCACCCATATGACTTGCATAGTGTCCCACAGGACTCCAGTTCTCTCTATACTATTAGTCCTTGTGAATATTGCCAATGGCCTTCGCATTATCCTTATAGACACTAATATTGGCTGGTAAGAAAGCCTGACAACATTATATGCCTTTTTTATCTGCCTGTAATAGTCTACTATGGACCATGATATGCATGGCCAAGGGTCAACGAACATAAACTGGAAGAGGCCTGTGACCTTCGAGTACTTGTTCCTGCGCATAGTCTCTATTGCATATTTTAATAGCTCTGCCTGGTAGTTCTGGCTGTTTCTCGAGAATAATCTTATACTGCCTCCCTTTTTTACGCTCGCTACCCTGAATGTCTGCTCATATCTAAAGTTATGGTAAGACCAGAATTTCCAGTCAGGAGGCCACAGATGTTCCTTCGGAATAAACTTTCTTATAGACTCAGGATTCGGAAGGGCCTGCGCTCCGAATTCAGTCACCAAAGGCCCTGCAGGAATTCCTGAAAACTCCTTGTAGTGGCCGTAATACCATCCAGGATAAGCATGTTCTGTAAATAATGACCCTTGCACAATATACCTGGTTTTATCAATAGTTGAGATGCTCCTGTGGATTGCAGCGTCGAGATTAGACTTGCTCTGCAATGGCTCATTATGGCAGCACCATACGACTATAGACGGATGGTTAAAAAACAAGTATACCATGTCTTTTGCCTGCGAGCATGCCTCTTTCTGGAACTTCTTTGAATGGCTGTAGCCCCACTGAAGCGCAAAATCCTGGTAAATCAGGATTCCTTCCCTGTCGCACGCATCATAAAGCTCTTTGCGGTTTACATGGCCATGCACCCTTATGGCATTCATGTAGCAGTTTTTTATTAGCTTAAGATCATTTCTTATCTTATCCTCATCAAACTCAGAGAGCCATTGAGTAGGAATATAGTTAGTTCCTCTAGGGAATACTCTTTTTCCGTTTACAAACCACTGCTGCTGCTTGTCAACTGAGAATGTCCTTATCCCAAAGTTTTTCTCAAGGTCATCAATAATCTTGCCTTGGTATACCACCTCGAACAAAACCTTGTACATATAAGGAAATCCATAATCCCATGTTTCCCACAGCTTAGGATTCTTTATTTCAAAACCAAACTTAAAATTCTGGTAGCCTTTCTTTTTTATTATATGCTGCGACGGGATTTTGATTTCCCGGCCTTTGAAATTTAGAGGGACAAATTTCATATTGAGGTCAAACTCTTCCTGTTTCTTTGAGTAAAAGCTTACCTCGCAGTTTATCTTTGCAGTATTCTTACTCGCCTTCTCTGTGGAAAGATAAGCCCTTCTTACTCTTGCAATGTCATTTGTGATCATCAGCTCTACCCTGTTCCATATCCCTCCGGTGTTCTTGTCTTGGCCTCTCTTGGGGTCCCATCCTCCCGGCCTTACATCATGCAGGTTGAATATCCCCTTGATGAGCCTTTTGTTGTCAGGCCATTCATCTTCAGGCTCTTTCGGCGAATTAACCCTTACAACAAGCTCGTTCTTCCCTTTCAGAATTCTTGTTACATTAAACCCAAATCTCTGGAAATACCCCTCGTGATTCCCGACATAATGGTCATTAAGCCATATATCTGCAAAGTAATCAACTCCGTGAAACACAAGATAAGCAGCCTGGCCGTCTTTCAGCTTCTCTGTGATAAAATTTCTTTTATAGTACAACTTTCCGTGATGGTCTAGTCCCTGAAGATACCAGTTTGAAGGGACTTTTATCGGCTGCCAGTCTGATTTTCTCCTAGAATCCTTCTTGCAGTAAAGCCATTGTCCGCATAAGTCCCTGAACTCCCTCTTTTTCATCTTATACTATTCCTCTCTTTTAATCATATATAAATTTTACTTTTATGGCCACTAATAATCCAAATTTCAGGACCAATAGCAATCCTTAAATATAACAAACACACCATTTTGATTAATGAAATATATAATCGGCGTAGATGTCGGCGGGACAAGCATAAGGGCAGGGCTTGTCGCAAAAGGGCTGATAATATCTTCTGTGATTCTAAAGACAGAAGTAAACAAAGGCCAGAAGAGAGTTATTGACAATATAGTCAGGGCCATAACCACTTTGTCAGAGAAGATAGAAGACGAGATAATAGTCGTAGGCATAGGGGTCCCAGGAGTTCTTGACTTGAGAAAAGGCATTATAAAATGCTCTCCAAACCTTCCGTTTAAGGACACTCCATTGGCAAGCATAATAAGCAAAAGGATTGGAAAGCAGATTTGCGTTGACAATGATGCAAACTGTTTTGCCCTTGCAGAGACAAGATACGGCGCAGCCCAGAACAAGAGGAATGTGATTGGAATAACTCTTGGCACAGGTGTTGGCAGCGGTCTTATTATTCATGGCAAAGTATACCATGGTGTGAGCAGCGGACCCGAACTAGGACATACGACAATAAACTTCAATGGCCCCAAGGCAAACTGCAATAACAATGGCTGCGTTGAGGAATATGTTTCTATAAGAGGAATACTGGGCAGGGCAAAAGGCCTTAACATAAAGACGCCAAAAGACCTTTTTGAGCTTGCCGAACAGGGCAATAAGAAAGCAATCAAAGCATGGCAGGAAACCGGGTTCTATTTAGGAATTGCAGCAGCAAACTTTGCAAATGCATTTGACCCAGATGTGATAGTCATCGGAGGAAATATTGCAAATGCATGGAAATTCTTCTCTAAGGAAATGGATAAAACTGTAAAGAAAAGAGCATTAAACAATCAGATTAAAGTTGTAAAAAGCAAGCTTGGCGACCAGGCAGGAATCCTTGGTGCAGCATGCCTATGCACTTCTTAGCTTATCAACCTTGTTGACAACATTAACAAGCTTCTTATCTTTAAGTGCAGAGACTATCTGTTCAGCCATGTCAAGCGCAACATTCTCCTGTGCTTCAACTGTGGAAGCCCCCAAGTGAGGAGTTGCAATAACCTTATCACACTCCACAAGCTCTCGAAGTGTCGGGGGCTCAGTTTCCCATACATCAATTGCTGCAGCAGCAACCTTGCCTGAGTTAAGCGCATCAAGAAGGGCTTTCTCATTTATCACGCCGCCGCGTGCAACATTAAGAATCCTGACTCCAGTTTTCATCTGGGAGAACTGGTCTTTGCTGATCATATTCTTTGTCTTGTCATTAAGCGGCACGTGTACTGTCAAAAAATCAGAGTTCTTGATTGCAGCATCAAGCTCAACCTTTTCAATGTTCATTGACTTTGCTTTCTCAGCATCAACAAACGGGTCATACCCGATAACATTCATCTCAAGCGCAACCGCAACCTTTGCTACCTTCTTGCCTACATTACCTATGCCCACTATTCCTAGGGTCTTGCCCTTCAGCTCAATGGCGTTAAAGGACTTTCGGTCCCAATTGCCTCCTTTCAAGGAAGCGTTACCATGTATAACATGCTTTGCAAGCATCATAAGCATTGTAAGCGTATGCTCAGCAGCAGCATTTACATTCCCTAGTGGAGTGTTTTCAACTGCTATGCCCAGCTTTGCAGCAGTCTCTTTGTCAATATTATCAACGCCAACTCCTGCACGGCCGACAACCTTAAGTTTTTTTCCAGCCTCAAGAATCCTTGGCGTAACTTTGACGCCGCTCCTTACTATCATGGCATCATATTGAGGGATTATTGAAACAATCTCATCCTCGCTAAGGCCTGGCTTACTGTCCACCTCAAGCCCGGCTTTCTGCAGTATTTCTGCGGCTGTCTTCGCAACTTTGTCAGCAAGCAAAACTTTCATCTTACATTCCTCCGATAAACTCATCAAATCCATCAAGAAGGCTCTTGACCTCTTCAAGAGTTGTATCTCCCATATGCGCAATCCTGAATGTCAATGGCTTTCCTGCTTCAGCAAGCTTTTCGTTTAGCTTTCTGTAGCCAGTGTCAATTCCAAACCCTTTCTTTCCCATCTCTTCCTTTAGCTTTTTCAAGTCCATCTTTTTAGTGTCTGAAATGCATGATACTGTGTTTGACTCATAGCCTTCCTCAGCAAAAAGACTAAATCCATTGTCCTTAGCCCAGTTCCTTACTAAGTCAGCCATCTGCTTATGTCTTTCAAACCTATTATCCACGCCTTCTTTCATTATCTTTTCAAGCTGAAGCTTAAGCGCATAAAAGTGGCTTACTGAAGGAGTGTAAGGAGTTTCATTCTTGTCATATGCCTTTTTTAGTTCAATAAAATCAAAATAATATCCTCGACCTTTGATAGTCTCTGCCTTTTTGTAGGCCTTCTGGCTTATGCTTGCAACAGCAATTCCCGGAGGAAGCGCAAGCGCTTTCTGTGAGCTCGCAAGACATATATCAATCCCAAGCTTATCTACCTCAACTTTAGCTCCTGCAAGTGAGCTAACGCAGTCTACCATAAACATGACATCAGGATATTTCTTGATAACTTCAGAAAGCTCAATAAGATTGTTCATGACCCCTGTCGATGTTTCATTGTGGGTTACGCATATAGCATCAAACTGCCCTGAAGAAAGCTTTTCATCGACCATATCCTGCTTTATAGCCTTTCCAGACTCAACCTTAAGGACCTCATTCTCTTTTCCGCAGCCAACAGCAATATCAGCCCATTTCTTTGAGAATGCGCCGTTAACGCAGTTAAGGACTTTCTTGCTTACACAGTTCCTTATTGCGCCTTCCATAAATCCAGAGCCAGATGAGGTAGATATGAGGACATCATTCTTTGTAAACATCAGTTTCTGTAATGGCTCCCTTAAAGAGCCCATTAAATCTCTGAATTCTCCTGTTCTATGACCAATCATCAATGTACTCATAGCTTTAAGAATGTCTTGTCTGACTTCCACAGGTCCAGGTATAAAGAGTTTTTTGTGCACCTAAAACCACCCCAGGGCATCCTCAAATTAATAATTTATAAAGATTTGTATAGTGGATTATTATATGGACTTAAGGTTTTCTGAAGCTCTTGCCAGCATATCTTGCCTTGCTTCCAAGCTCTTCTTCTATCCTTAGTAATTGGTTATACTTTGCAAGCCTCTCTGACCTGCATGGAGCTCCTGTCTTTATCTCGCCAGTTCCAAGGCCAACAACAAGGTCAGCGATAAAGCTGTCTTCTGTTTCCCCGCTTCTGTGCGAGACCATAACTCCCCAGCCAGCTTTCTGAGACATCCTGCATGCTTCAATGCTCTCGCTTATGCTTCCAATCTGATTAACTTTAAGGAGCAAAGCATTACAGGTTTTCTTCTCTATGGCCTGCTTAATCCTTTTTGGATTCGTTACAAGCAGATCATCACCCACAATCTGCACGTCTTTGCCAATTGAGGCAGTAAGCTTGCCATAGGTATCCCAATCATCTTGGTCAAATGGGTCTTCTATTGATACAAGGCCGTACTCATCAACAAAATCCTTGTAAATATCAATCATCTCGTCTCCTGTCTTTGCCATGCTTCCATCATTATCAGGGTCCTTGAAATTAAGGTCATATTTACCATCCTTAAAAAACTCTGAGGCAGCAACGTCCATACCAATCTTTACTTTTCCAGTATAGCCTGCTTTCTCTATTGCCTCTTTAAGCAGCTCAAGACCCTCTTTATTGTCCTGTATGTTTGGGGCAAATCCGCCCTCATCCCCGACATTTGCAGCATCCTGGCCATATTTCTTCTTGATTATGCTTTTTAGATGATGATATGTTTCAGAGCCCATTCTCATAGCTTCATGAAAATTCTTGGCTCCAACCGGAAGAAGCATAAATTCCTGCATCGCAAGCTTGTTTCCAGCATGCTGGCCTCCGTTAATCACATTAAAGCTTGGCACAGGCATGACAAACTCCTTGACTCCAGCAAGGTCTGCAATGTGCTTGTATACAGGAACTTTCTTTGCAGCTGCTCCTGCTTTGCAAGCAGCCATTGAAACAGCAAGTATAGCATTTGCACCTAGCTTGGACTTATTCTCAGTCCCGTCAAGCTCAATCATCTTCTTGTCGATATCTCCCTGCTTAACAGGGTCCATCCCGACAACCACTTTAGAAATATGCTTGTTAACATTGTCAACAGCTTTCAGGACACCTTTGCCCATATACCTTGATTTGTCTCCGTCGCGAAGCTCAAGCGCCTCGTGAATGCCTGTCGACGCTCCTGAAGGCACAGCAGCCCTGAACAAGCCATCCTCAGTAACCATATCAACTTCAACTGTAGGGTTTCCCCTCGAATCAAGTATCTCCCTTGCCCTTATAGATTTAATAGAACTCATCTTATCACCTTTTTAGCCATTTATTGATTATAAATACTAGTTTAGCCTATATAGCTTGTCTCTTTCCCAAGCTTGCTTTGAAGCTTTCTCAACGCAGTTTGCTTGCTTACCTTTGCAAGCTCGCTGCTCCTTTTAACAACTTCAGTCTCCACGTCCTTTATCTCTTCATCCAGCTTCTTTAAGTTAATCTTAAACTTGAAATTCTGGTCAAGTGCCTTGAGCATGATCGTCTGGGCTGTCTCGCAGTCCTTCCATG
>CAYUUH010000056.1:7032-7303 GCA_964447855.1 uncultured Methanosarcinales archaeon
CCCCTTTAATTCCGAGGTACATCGGGTGGCCGTAAGTTTCAGCAAGGAAAGCGATAGCTTCCATCTTTCTTTTTGGAGCCATTCCCACAAGAAGGCCAGTAACCCCGACAATCGGCCCGACAACCCCATAAAGCTTTTCATTTGCATCTTTCTTATATTTCTTTATGACTTCCTTTGAGCTTCCTGTGCAGTAAAGCTTAGGGTGCTTTGGAACCTCAGAAAGCCCAATTCCACCCAGGGTTATGATGTCTTTTCCTCCAAACTTCTCAAA
>CAYUUH010000057.1:0-7274 GCA_964447855.1 uncultured Methanosarcinales archaeon
CCACATCTAGGTTTAGATTATGTTTCCAAAAACCAATCCTGCAATTGTTGCGTATAAGACTACTAATCCCACATAAACAGCTGTTTTCTTTGTCCCTAATATCCTCCTAACTACCAACATATTAGGCAGGCTTAAACTGGGTCCTGCCAAAAGCAATGCTAAAGCTGGCCCTGAGTGCATTCCTTTAGCAATCAATGCCTGTAAGATTGGAATTTCAGTCAGTGTTGAGAAATACATGAATGCTCCGAAGATAGAAGCTACAACATTTCCTAAGATTGTATTCTGCCCCACTAACTTTTCAATAAGCGATTGAGGCAGTAAAGGCATGATAAATCCAGCAATAAAAACACCCATAAATAAAAGAGGAAGAAGCATTTTTGAAAAATTCCATGTTTCGTTTAGCCATTTGTTTGTTATGTGGTCATGGAATTTCCATAATACAAGTCCAACCACTCCAAGGGCAAATACACCCATCAAAGAATACTTGATTGTTTTGCTTATTTGAAGCCCGTTAACAACTAATACACCAATCATAAGCCCAAAGAATGCAAGCATGACTTTGTTTGATATCCTAGATTCTTCTGTTTCCTGGATAAGGAGTTTTTCCTTTTCAACTTTTTCCCTGAATATTGCCTGCATTGTCAGGCCGACAAGGATAGACAGCAGAATAGCTGAGATTATCCTTGCCAATCCTATATTTACTCCTAGAACGCTTATTGTGAGAAACATTGCCGCAATGTTTATTGCAGGCCCTGAAAACAGGAAAGTGACAGCAGGCCCTAATCCTGCCCCTCTTTTTCTGATTCCTGCAAATAAAGGCAGTATTGTGCATGAGCATACAGCTAAGATAGCGCCTGAAACTGATGCAACAGCATAGGAAACATGTTTCTTTGCTTCATGCCCTAAGTATTTCATTACTTTTTCTTTTTGTATGAATACTGCAATTGCTCCTGCAATAAACAAGGCAGGAATTAAGCAGGTAAGAACATGCAGCCTTGCATATTCATGAAGCAAGTCAAATGCAGATAATATTGAAGTTTTGAACCATTCTGCTTGTGAAGGCACAAAATATAGCAATCCAAATATAATTCCAATCCATATCAGCATATTCCAATCTTTTCTTTCCATTTTATATCAGCACCCCGATATAATAAATTCCTGCTATTATGAATACTCCTGCAACTGCCCTTCTCATCCATAACTCAAATGTCTGAACCTTGTCCATAACCTTGCCTAATTTTGAAACGCTTTTGACTAACATGATTGAGAATATTATGACTGGAAGCCCTGTTGCAAAAGCAAAAACAGAAGGAATAATTAAACCATCTCCTGCTTTTAATGCAAGGGGAATCAGCATTCCAAAGAATAATACTGCGCTGAATGGGCAGAATGCAAGCGCAAATATTGCTCCAAGCAAAAAGCTTCCGAGAAATCCTTTTTTGGAAAGTTTTTCCTTTAGCTTGTTCATTTTGTCATTTGTCTTAAGGAATTTGAATTTTATTATATCCAGCATGACAATCCCAATAACCAGCAGCAAAGGGCCTAATATTTTCCCACCATACTTTTGGAGAAATAAGGCTATTGATTGGGTATTTATCCCTAACCAGACTATGGCTGAGGCTATAAGGACATAAGTAAGCATCCTGCCAAGAGTATAAATCAGGCCTACCATTATTGTATGCTTGCTGTTGTCAATTCTTTTGCTTGTGTAAGCTATTGCTGTGATGTTTGTTGCCAATGGGCAGGGGCTTATTGCAGTCATCAATCCAATAAAGAAAGCCGCAACTATCGGTATGCTGCTTGTTCCCATTGCCTCCATAAAAGCCATCAATCCCATTATTAATTGCCTGCCAGTTTTTGTTCAATAACTCCTTTAAGATAATCCATGTATTCCTGCTTGTTGCTTATCTTATACCATACATTAGTATTCTGCTCAGCCTTGAACTCTTCCCCTGAATAAGTCCCAAGCCAAAGTGAAGAGCCTGTTGCACCATATTTTTTTACGAGTTCTAAGTTTTCAGGAAATTCCCCGTTTATATGGGCAAAAACTATCTTTCCAGATTTCAATTCATCAGCAAAATAAGTGTTGATTGTCTCTTCTGCATAATCTCCAACTGTCTTGCAGGAATAGCACTGGTTGGTGCCATGAAAATGATACACTTCAAGCTTGTCAATGCTTATTTCTCTTTCAGATTCAAGATTTGCAGCTGCATTACATGTCATTCCGCTGCATTCTTCATCAAGGTTATTGCTGGTGCATCCGGAGATTAGAATAATTGCAAAAACAGCGATAAAGATACTAATCTTGTTCACAGCCATTTTTTAATCTCCTCAACTTCAGCAACCTTTCCGTAGCTTTTTACCTTGCCGTCAATCACTATTGCCGGAGTAGACATGACTCCATATTCTACAATTTTGTTAATTTCAGTAACTTTTGTAATCTCTGCTTTCTTCTTTGCCTCTTCAACTGCTTTTCTTGCATTTGCCTCAAGCTGCTTGCACTTTGGGCAGCCAGTTCCCAATATTTCTATTTTCATATCAATCCTCTCCTCCAAGTTCAAGTAATCATTTCATTTTTGCAGATAGTTTAATAGCGTCTATTATCATCTCTTTAGGTATATGGTCATAGCTTTTGCCTTTGTATGTAAAAGTCCTGCAATTTACCGTGTGACCTGCTAAGCTACAGCAGTCAACACAAAGATTTGAGTTTTTTATTGAATTTTTATTCACTATCTTTTCAATATCTTTCCCATTAATCAAAATTGATGGTGAAAGATGTATTTTTGATTTTGGCAATCTTCTTTCTTTAAGACTCACTTTCAGACGATTATCTTTTATTGCTTGTTTTAGTTCTTTAAGTGTTAACTTCACAGAATCATTTGTTGATTTGCACCTACTACAAGTGCTTTTATCATAATATTGAAATTCAATGCGTATATCTTCTGACTTCTTATTTATTTTTTTAGGATTATTCATTTGCATCCCTCCCAACAGCATTCTTTTTTCAGAATCTTGCCTTCTTTATTTCCTAAAGCCTTGAAAACATCACAGACTCTCAAATCTTTTATTGAGTATAATATCTTTTTTCCGTCCCTTCTTGATTTTAGGATTCTTGCTTCCAGCAGTTTTGCAAGGTGCATCGATGTATTTGACTGTGTTCTCTTGATTAATCCAGGAATCTCGCAGGCACATTTTTCCCCATCAAGCAGAATCTTCACTATGCTATACCTGGTTTCCTCACCCAGTGCCTTTAAGATTTTGAGGTCTTCCTTAATCATATCAATAATTGTTGATATGTTATATATAAATATTTGGATTACTTAGGATTATATTAGAAATTTCAGAACTTTTTCAGAATTCTCTTCCTGATATTCTGCTTCTTGATTTCTGTGCCTCTCCTGATACTCTGTTTTTTAGAGCAGTATTTATATAGGAGAAGCGTTTTATAGACGAGTATGCAAGAATTATTGACGACAGCGATAAGAGTAACATCATAAGAGACCGAGAAATTGCATCTTGCAGATTAGCACTGAATTCACGCACCAGAAAAACACAGGGACAAAAGATTCAAGCGAATTGGGACTAAAGAACCTGAGCCAACCAAAGAATAAAAAGACGAAGTTCAGTTTCTTAGTTCCAATCGTTCTGGTGTAGCAATCCAGTGTAACAGTGTAGGGTTTGCTACAATAATAGACAGAAATATGCCGTTATTTACTTTCGGAATAAGATTACCTGCTTAACGCGCAGAACTATTTCTTCAGAAACTTCATCCCCTTCTCTGTTTCTTCTATAATCTTCCTCATCATCCCTACAGCAAGGGCAGGGTGCTTTCCGATTGCAGTCTCCTCTGACAGCATTACTGCGTCAGAACCGTCAAACACTGCGTTAGCCACGTCGCTGACCTCTGACCTTGAGGGAGTTATTGAATTGACCATGGAAAGAAGCATTTCAGTTGCTGTTATGTCCATCCTGCCTGCCCTGTTGCATTTATTGATTATCAGCTTCTGCTCGACTGGAATTCTTTCAAGGGGGATGTTCTTTCCCAAGTCACCCCTTGCAACCATTATGCCGTCGCTAGCCCGTATCAGCCTGTCTATATTCTCAATCCCTTTTTTGGTCTCAATCTTCGATATTATCCTGATTTTCCTCGGATGGAACATCTTCCTTATGCAGCCTATCTGCTTTTCAGACTCTGCAAATGAGACTGCAAGATAGTCAAACTTCCGCTCCTTCAACCACTTGACCATTTTTGCTCCGACGATGTCAAAAAGTATTTTGCATCCGCCAATCTTCCTTATCCTGCCTGCAATCTTTGAATATTCTTCCGTCGAGCCGTATTTCGTGTTAATCCTCGCAATTGACATGCCCTCTTCAATCATTTTTTTCAGGGTCTGATGCCTCATGCTTGAAGGACCTATTGTTGCGATTATTTTCGTTTTCATTTTTACCTACCTGAAATAAGCGTCTATTGCATACTGCTGCACCATTCTGTGAGTGTTGAAAAATGAGGCGTTTACAGCAATGCACATCCTCATCATCATATTCCACCCCTTTCTGTCGCTGTAGAATTTCGGGATTACCTTTTGCCTGAGCTTCCTGTAAAAATCCTCTGCCTCGTCGTTAGGGCTTATGTCTTCGTCAAAATTGGGGTCCATGGGATGAAGCCCTATGCACCAGCCCGTGGCATCCTCAATATGCCCTTCAAGCCACCATCCGTCAAGCGTCGAAAAATGGGGAATTCCGTTGATTGCAGCCTTCATTCCCGAAGTACCTGAAGCCTCGTAGGGCCTTCTTGGATTGTTCAACCAGACATCGCATCCTGACACCATAAGCTTTGCTATGTCCATGTTGTAGTTTTCAAGGAACGCAATCCTCACCCTGCTGCCCCTGCTATCGAGCTTTTTTGCGATGCCAATTATCTTTTTGATTAGATTTTTTCCTGCAGCATCGTCAGGGTGGGCCTTGCCTGAGAATATCACCTGTATATCTCCGAGCTCATCAGCAATTGACTTCAGCTTTTCAAGGTTGTGAAATATCAGGTCAGGCCTTTTGTATTCAACGAACCTTCTCGCAAACCCGATTGTGAACCTTGCGGGATGGAATCCCAGACCTGTCCTCCTGTTCACTTCCTCGACAAGGATTTCCTTTGCGGCGTCGTGCGCAACCCTTATCTTTTCATCCGGAATTTTCAGCGCAGCCCTCAGGCTGAAAGGGTCTTCCCTCCATTCAGGGATATACTCGTCAAAAAGTCTCTGCATTGCAGGGGAAGTCCAGTAGGCTGCGTGAATTCCGTTTGTTATTGACTCGATGTCATGCCCTGGAAACATTTCCCTTGAGACGCGGCTGTGCTTTCTCGCAACTCCGTTTATGTATCCGCTGAACTTCAGTCCGAGATGCGTCATATTAAGCTCCCCATTCTCAAATATCTCCAGATTCAGCTTTTCAGGAATGTAATCTCCTGCAACCTCCTCAAACAATTCCCTCGGAAACCTGTCATGCCCTGCAGGCACAGGGGTGTGGGTTGTAAAGATGCAATGCCCCCTTACTTCATTAAGAACATCGCCAGTCTTGGATTCCCTGCAAAGCGCAAGCGTGAGCAGAGCGGAGTGCCCCTCGTTCATGTGATATTTATCAGGGCTGCACTCGAGCGACTTCAGTATCTCAATTCCGCCTATTCCAAGGACCATTTCCTGCGCAAGCCTCATTCTCATGTCGCCATGGTATATTTTGGAAGTTATCTGCCTTGCATAGCCAGAATTTTCCTCAAGGTCTGTATCAAGGAAAAGGAGCGGAACTTTGCTGCCCTTCACTCCTTCAATCTCAAAAAGCCATGCCCCCACATGCACATCATCTCCTGCTATCCTGATTTTGACCCTGCTGTCAAGCCTTTTCAGCTTTGATTCGTAGTCCCATTCATGGTCTTCCTCAATCTGGCTTCCGTCATCTGCTATCTTCTGGCTGAAATACCCTTTCTTGTAAAGGAGAGTGACCCCTGCAACAGGAAGCTTAAGGTCTGCGCAGCTTCTCAGCGCATCTCCGGAAAGTATGCCGAGGCCTCCTGCGTAGGTATGTATACTGTTGCCTATTCCAACCTCCATGCTGAAGAAAGCTATCTTTATGTTTTTGAAGTCCATCATGCCTCTTTTCATTCTTGTTCCGGAGTTGGATTATTTAAACTTTTGGAACTGGCAGTTTTCCTGCGTTTATTACTTCTTTTTCTTGACCAACCAGTTATGAGTTAGCCAAAAAATTGCTGAAAATATGAATGCTGCTAATGCCAAGTATACTAAGCCATAAAATCCTGCGCCTACCATTCCTGTTCCCATCATTCCATATGCCATTGTTCCACCTCCAATTGCATCAATTGTTCCAGTTCCCATCATACCTTGACCCATCATGCCAAAGCCCATGCCATAATTCTGGCCGCAATATGAACCCAAAGCAATGTTTATGTGAGCTTGTTTTAGGCTTTCAGAGCCTTCTCCACCCATACGAGCATCCATTATCTCATGCTCTTCACCTGGGTGTATCTGTTCCATTGCGTATTCACCAATTGCCTCAAGCTGTTCATCAGTAAGCTCATCACAACTTACCCCACTTTCCACTAACGCTTTGCCCTCTTGTATTACATCTTCATGCCCTTCAGAAGCATATGCAGGAATGCTTAAAACAATTAGTGCAAAAGCAAGAATCAAAATTATCCTTCTCATTAAATCACCTCATACTTTTCTTAGAGATTGCTTTATTTAAATATTCCTAAAAAAAAGAAAGAGGCATGATGCGTTTTACCACATCATGTGGCCCCTATAGCTGTTGCTGTCATGAAAGCTTTCACAGGCTTCATGCATTTCATCGAAGGCTGCCTCACCTCGGGGTCGTTGATTCTTTCTGCAAACTGCTCATGAATTTGCTACAATAATGTCCAATAATATGCCGTTATTTACTTTCGGAATAAGATTACCTGCTTAACGCGCAGAACTATTCCTTCAGAAACTGTTGTATCTGTCTGGTCACTCACAATTAGAAAGAGGAGCCGAACATTTGACTCACAAATGCACCACCAATTAAAGACTAATGGAAATGACTTGATTATCAGATAAATTTATAAATGCGATTAACATTCTTAATAGTAAAAGAGAGTGTACATATGAAAAATTGGTTGATAGCTGGATTTGCAGTTATGGGTTTATTTTTAGTTGGTACTTTAGGGTATCTCGTGTTTTTACCTACAACACTAGTTGAAGTTTCACCAATAGTTGTTGCGGATATTCCTG
>CAYUUH010000058.1:0-7038 GCA_964447855.1 uncultured Methanosarcinales archaeon
GAGCCTGTCGGCCTTATCGGCTCGATAATGGGCATTTTGGGAGGAACCCTGGCATTAGGCTGGAAAAGCTGATTTTCTCTTCTTTATTCTTTTTATTTTCCTGGGTAAACCTTTATAAACTAAGTTCTATTTTCACTCTATAGTAGTTAAAATGTTAGAATTAAACATGTATTCTGTAAAAGTAGACAGGAATCTAGGGCCTGTTATGGGGAAATTCAAGAATAAATGAGCTTGGCAAAAGTGTCAGGGAAAAAACCCTTGAAAACCTGCTGAGCATAGATTTATCGCTCAGGGACGCGAAAAGCAGGATAGAAGAATCGTTAAGGTGTGCAGAATCTGCCCAGCAGGAAGTGGAAAGGCAGGCTTACCGGGCATCTGTAAGCCAAAGCAAGGCAGAGATGAAGAAAGCATTCTCAGAGTTTATGATGGTTGCGCTTGCATATTCAGCTGCAATCTTATACGAAAGGGCAACAGAGAGAAACCCTTCAATTGAAGACTATAAAGAAGCCATGGCAGACCCAAGGACAAAAGATATTGTTGACAAGCTCGGAAAGGATTATCATACTGCATTATCAGCATACAACGAGAAGGACAAAAAATTATTTGACGGCATGATAAATGCTATTGCTACAAAGCTGGGATTATCTGGAACAGCAGCAATTATATTCTTAAAAGATGCATATCAGGCCCATGATACTGGGAGCTCCAAAAGTAAAAGGAGCAGCATCAGGTCATTAAAGGCAGAGCTTACTGGAAAGCTTCCAGAAGACAATATCCCTGAGCCAGGCTATTTTGAAAAAGGAGAAGTCATCAGCAGAAGGCAGTTTGGCGGGGTAGTGGTCGAAGGAGAGCTTCCGGAGATAAACTTAAGCCCTGAGATGAGGGGTGCGACTATCCCGGTGATTGATGTCGCAGACTTAAAAGCACAGGTATACGGAGACAAAACCCCTGTTAAGGGAATTCCTGCTGCATCTCAAAAAAAGGTTGGTACAATTCAGATTGAAACAGCCAATGCAGGATACAGTGGAAGCCAAACGCCAGTGCCAGGAACAGTAAGTGAGCCTGCTAGGGCAAACATTGATGACATCCTGGCCAATCCAGAAAGCATGATGCCAATGGACCCTCAAGAATCAGTGAAAGAATTAAGGCAGGATATTGGAGCAGTTGCTGAGAAAGCAGAAAAAGGAATGCCTCCTCAACAGTATACCCCGGAACAACATGTCTCTGGAAGAGGTTCAAGGGGTAAAAGGCTTAATGAAAGGCGCAAAAGAAGCCATTCAAGGGACTTTATTGAAGATGATGGCATGCCAAAGCCTGGATTCATCAGAAGGGCTCTCAAGTTTGGGCTTATCTCAGCATTAATAGGAACAATTGCTTATGTAGGCTCAGTAGCTTCATATACTTACTATGATAAGTCAAGAGAAGTGATTGACAAGCTCGGCCCAGTAGGCCAGGCAATTAAAGGTTCCTCTGAATTCTTCAAAGAAAAGTTCAACCTTAGGGAGTAGGCCATCCCTCATAGTAGCTGCCCATCTGCCGATAAAATATCGACCTTCCATTCCCTAATTCATATTCCCAGAGTTTTAAGGAATAAGATTGTACAAACTTAAATCCCCTTGATTCAGGAGTGCCATTAACGCCAGCATTTCCCTCAAGCAAAGCAAGAAGATAAGGCCTTACATTGAATCCACTTTCAAATAATTCTCTGACAGAACTCCTTCTGGCCTCAGTTGTCTTTCCAGACAGTTCTGCACGTACTTCGTCTGTTAATTGTTTAATATCTGACATAAGGCAGGAGAGTTCAAATTATATTTAAATAACCGACCATTATAGATTATAGGCAAAAACCAATCAATAAATTTATAAATAAGAAAATAAAAATAACATAAAATGAAAAAAAGAGAAATGTTATCAATTATTCTTATGGCAGTATTCCTGTCAAGCTGCGGAATCATGGGCGATAAGCCTGAAATATCAGGCATAAATAAGCTCACATTAGAGGCAACTGAAGGAGCTCCGTATATTTTTGAGATAAGCAACCCTGAATCAAGGTTCAGCTCAAACACATTCTCCAACTTTGAATTGCAGCTGGGAGATAATGATTTTGCAAGGATGGATTATGCAGCATTCACTCCGGGCAATATATCTGACGGGGAAAAGCTTACAGCAACCCTTCACCTTACCGCAATAGAGCTTGGATTGACAAACCTGGACTTTATATTGTTCTATGATGATGGCGGAAAGACAAAGAGCATCTCATTCAAGGTTCCTGCCGAAATAATCGGGCCTGGAATCAATGTTGACCTCCAGGAAAAGCCGATGTTCGGAAAGATGAAGCTCAATATAAACGAGACAAAGATATTCCACGCAGTCATAACAAACTCGATAGACACAAGATATCCCAATGGAAGGCTCAAGATTAAGCCTTTGTACAGCTGGGTCCAGCTGAAGGAGCTTGAAGGATATGATTCATACATGCAGAATGGAACACTTGTCATAGCAACAGACCTTCCGACATCGAAGACCATACCATTTATGATAAATGCTGTGCCTGATGCCATTGAGGCAGGCTTCAGCATAGACGTGATAGTGGAATACTCATCAAACACAACCGAATGGGCAGAAGTCGCAAGAAAGACCATTGAGCTTTATGCCGGAAGCTAATTCTTGATATTATTAAAGAACTCGCTCAGTCTTTGGTTACTTCTATATATTTTGCAAAGATTGGATGCACTTTGGCGATTGAGTCATACATATCCCACGCAATTCTCCTGTAAGAGATATGCCCATGCTGTGTCGACCTTAGCTTGATAAAATGGAAAAGTTCGCGAAGGTTCATTGTCATAAGGACCCTCTTCTTATATGCCATCGGGATTATGTAAGCGGCCTCAGCAGGAAGCTCAGGCTTTAGTGCATTATGCGCCTCTTTTGCTGTCTCCATGCAAAGCCTGAACTCGTTATCCATCCCAGCCTCAACAACCTCTGACGGAACGTCATAGCCATAATCGACTGTAAAGTCCTGGTTTGTCTGGGTGCACATCCTGTGCCTTTGAACATCGCGGAAAGCCCCATAATCCATAAGAACATCAAAAGTGTAAACTGCATTCTCAAACTCGCGCAAGGGCTTGTCAAACTTGCCGAGCCTCTTAAGCGCCTCATCAATTATGCTATCTTTCTCATCGTCAGGCATTTCCTCGACATGCTTCCTTATTGAGTCGTATGAAGTTTGGGAAAACCTGTAAAGCAGGGAAGAAACTATCTTGTTGACAGCATCAACATCATACTCAACAAGCACAGCGCCGTCAGTTCCTCTCTCATTGTCAGAAAGTGCAGGCATTGAGGCAACTGTCTCAACCAGATACTCGCTTGGCTTTGTGTATTTGATGAGTGTAGGAGTTACCTTAGAAACAGCCTCCTTGATTTCCTTGCCAATGTCGTGCATCTCTTCGAGAGGATGGCTCATCAGCTTTACAATGCCATACTCAAGGTTTCGTGCATTGACTGTCATTCCAAGGTTTGTCTGCACAGCAACAGGCAATAAATAACGGAGATTGTCAAGGGCCTTGTTCTTGATCTCAATCTCTTTTGCATCTGGATATTTTCCTTTAAGGAACTCGACCATCTTAGGGAATAGTTTCTGATAAACTTCAAGGATAAAATTGATTGTTTTCTCATATAATGGTCCGAACTTTGAGTCCATTATTTTCTTTGGCTTGTAATACCTGTCCTTGTCAAAGACCTGGTAGCGTGTAGATTTCTCTGTGTAAGACGCAAGGCGGTTATCCTCAAGAACCTTTGTGGCGAGCATAGAAACATTCTCAATTGCAATAGAAAGCACGGCATGCTCTGCAACAGATGAATGCCCATACCCTACAACCCACTTCTCATGGAACTGGCGGGACTTGTCTGCGTTAAGCTCTGCTGCTATCTTGTCAAAATCCTCTGGGCTGCGGGAGCATTTAGCAAATGCAACTGCAATTACCTCAGGAGGAATACCATTAAGAGTATAGATTCTGCGCTTGGCCATTAAACACCCCGGAAAAGCAATTAAGAAGCTTGTTTATATAATTTTCTAACAATAGTAATTAAGCTTCTTTCCAAGCTTCTTCCAGTTTTCCATCCCTTGCTTTGCCTGCTCAAAAGAGCCTGGAACTCCTGAGATAGCATCATATTTTTCTGCATTATCAGCATGGCTTATTACAAGCAGCTCGTCGGCGAGCTTAGCAATATCAGCACAAAGATTCTCATATTTCAGCATGCGGGCATTTGACTTAAGGATGATATAGAAACCAAGTTTCCTGGCATGGCCAAGTATATCGAGGATTTTAGGGTGTATCAGCGGCTCTCCGCCGTGAATGATAAGCTTCCTGAAGCCTTCCTTATTTGCCAATTCCATTCGTTGAGCTATATAGGCTGCAGGAAGGCAGCTGATATCTTTGAGTCTGCAGGGAAATATATTTCCTTTTTCCCGCTGGTTAGATGCAACTCCCAAAGGGATTGAGAAGAACTCACCAGAGCCCTTAGAGAGTATAGGGTAATTCTTTTTAATAAAGTCCACGACTTTTTCCTTGAGATTGAAATGGTCATAAAGCGGGAACAGCAACTCGTTATATATCATGTATTCCTTGAATCTGGATTTGTATGACCCGTCGTCGATAGCACGCCTTAGCATATCAAGCCTTTTCTTTTTGAGAATGGAAAGCTCTTCAAACTTGAGCCCGTCAATTTCATCATAAGGTACTTCTTCTTTGTACTGGATTTCCGGAGTTATTGGTCTTATGCTTATCCCGAAGCTTACAGGATTGTTGTAAATTGCACTTGGAAATAGTATGAATGGGTTCGTGGCCCACCAGTCTACATAATTATTGTTTCGGCTTACAAAATCAAGTGTCTGCTGAAAGTCATCTTCAGTCTCCGTAGGCAGGCAGACTATTATGTTCAGACTGTTCCATATCCCTGCCTGATGGGATCTCCTCAGGCATTCTTCCATGCTTTTCGCAGTAAGCCCTTTGTTTATGTTCTTCAATACCCTGTCAGACCCAGACTCACACCCGAAATCGAGGCAGATGCATCCGGACTTACGCATCTTATGAAAAAGTTCCTGGGTAATAAAAGGCGACGCCCGTATGGATGCTATCCATAGTATATCCAGATTAGCCTTGATAAGCCTGTCGCACAGTTCCTCAAGAAATTCCTTTGAGACTCCAATCTCATCATCAAGGAATGCAAAATATCTTATCCCAGTGGTTTCTTTTATAGAGCTGAGCTCGCTAACAATAGACTCAGGAGTCTTATAAAAAAAGTAATCTGAGAGAGATTTTGTGCAGAATGCGCATTTATAGGGGCAGCCTTCAGAAAACAGGTAGGGGATTAGAGTTGTTGAGAAGAAATTATTGAGTCCATTATTATTGAACGAAAAGAGCCTGAATCTATCCATGTAATCCATGTCAAAAAATATGGACTGGGAGGATAGGTCAGGTCGGTATTCTGCCTGTGAGTTGTCGACGAGCTTTGAGCCGTCAAAATAGATTATTCTCCCTATATGCTCAGGAGAGTTTCCCTCCTGCAGGGCAGTTATCAGGGACTCTAGAGGCTCCTCGCCATTCCCTACAACGATAAAATCTATCAGTTTTGACCTGATGTATTCCTCATACTTAAACTTAAATCTGGAAAGGCCCCCTAAAACAATCTTAACATTCGGAAAAAGCTTCTTAATTCTGGCTATGATGAAGACAAAAAAGTTAGACTCTCGATTAAGGCTGCAGCTGAATCCCAGCAAGTCATAACTGCCTATATTGAGCTGATTTAAGAGGTTATCTATTGGAAGATGATTCTCCTTTGATGCGAGCTCAGCAAGATTTTTGTGGCTCTTTCCATTAAGCCCTGCTAGATAATCATATATCTGCTTATCGGCCATCAGGGCTATTTCAAGAGGGACTGTTTTCACATCATAGCCTTTTCTGGAGAGGTAGCTTGAAAGGTGTGCCAGCGCAAGTGAAGGATAGATGAGATTAGAATAATAAGATATGACTCTAGGAATAGCAACAAGTCCTATCCTCAAAGATTTCTTAGTCACTGAAGTTCCCCCTAGGGAAATCAGTCAAATGACGTTTATATAATTTTCTAACATCTAAATCAAGCTCTCAAATACCCTGTCTGGGTCAGCTCCTGCCTTTATCATGGACATGGGATCGACAACCTGGTGCTGGACCTCAATTATAGCATAAGGAAATATGTTCTTTATCGCGGCAATAAGCTCTTCCCTTGAAGCTTCATCAAGCTTCTCAACCTGGGTTTGGGATATCATGTAGTCAGAGAAATAAACAGTAATCCCTCCGTTAAAGTCGAGCCGTTTTATCCTGAGTAAAAGGTCGATGAAGCTCTCATTTGTGAAGTTCTTGCCATATTTGGCTCTTTCTTTGTAAGAGCCTGCAACAGGGCTGAAGACAAGGTCGACAGAATCAAAGCTCGAAACAAGCTTCTCTACGAATTCCATTGGCGGAAGCTGGTAGAACTCATTCCTTATCGCCACGTTGAACTTGTCCATCAGTAGTCTTGACCAGAATTTCTTGCCAAGCATCCCAATGTCATGTGAAAAAGCAATAATCTGCGACTGTTTTTCAAGCCTCTTGATATCTTTTGCAATCCCTATGAAATCTCTCACAATTACTCGTTTCCTGGAATATATTGACGGATAGGTCTTGCTGCTTCCATCGCATACAGGACAGTTATAGACACAGCCCTTTGCAACAAGAAGCCAGAAATCAAACATGCGCATATAGCTGCCATGGTCGTCCATGAAATCAATATCCACATAATTGTAGTCATCTATATCGTCTGAGCAGTATTTTATTCTATTAAAAGCTCCTTTCGATACAAGGTTAGGGACCTTTGATTTCTCCCCTTTAATAATCTGGTTGGCAAGCAGCAAAAATGGCCTCTCAGAGTCTCCAGTCAGGACATAATCGATGCACTTAAGCTTGATTAGCTGCTTTGCAAAGATTGGTTGTAGAATCATCAGGAACAGAAACAGCATTG
>CAYUUH010000059.1:0-6916 GCA_964447855.1 uncultured Methanosarcinales archaeon
TAAAACAATTTCATCACCTATTTTACCAAACTCATATTTAGTGTCAACAAGGATTAGCCCGTTTTCAGCAGCAATCTTTTCTCCCCTCTCAAAAAGCTTTAAGGCCTTCTCTGCAACAAAATACCACTGCTCCTGAGTAATCAAGCCTCTCTCGACAATCTCTGCAGGAGAAATCTTCTCATCATGCTCATCTGATTTTGTTGTTGGAGTTAAGATTGGCTTCTTGAACTTCTGATTCTTTTTAAGCCCCTCGGGAAGGATGTTCCCGCAGAAGTTTCTCTCTCCCTTGCTATAAGCTGTCCATGCTGACGTGCTCGTAACCCCGGATATATACCCTCTGACAACAACCTCAACAGGAAAAACACTAAGCTTTTTCCCTACAACAACGTTAGGGTCAGGAACATCAAGGATATGGTTCTCTATAATATCCATCGTGTTGTCAAACCAGAATTTTGATGTTTGGGTCAATACCTGCCCCTTGAAAGGAATGTTTGCAAGGTTCCTGTCAAATGCGCTCTGCCTGTCTGTGGAGATAAGGAATATCTTGTCATCTGCAACATAAACATCTCTTACTTTCCCTTTTTTCTTATCCCCTAACCCATCAAAATTAGTTTCCTTAAGAGTATATTCCATCTGTTCTTTTATTTGCTCATCTGGTATCACAATATCACCTAATTTATCTTCCACTTTGCCCTGTAGGCATTGAGCTTGTCAGTATACTTTCCGCTTATGCCTAATATTTCTATGGCTGCTAAGGCAGCATTATCTCCCCGGTTAAGGCCAACCCATAGCCCATGGGTAGAATGCTTCAACAGGTTGAGTGCAGCCTCTGCCTTGTCATCCTCTTCAAGAAGCAATGGGCAGTATATGCAAAGCTCGTCTTTCTGCTCAATAGGCTCGTCAAAGTAAACAAACTCTAGGTTTATCCTGCCTGAGTCTGGCTGGGATGATTCCTTATAGTCAACCCCAAAATCTTTAAGGATAGTGATTGCCTTCTCAACTGCCTTTGTCTTTTCGTCCGCAATTATATTGACTCCATTATACTTCTTAAGCATCATAGCAGCATTATGTGCTGCAACATCTGCCTTGTCAACTCCTACAGCAAGAACTGGAATCCCTGGGGGCATCTGGGCAATTGATAGCAATGAATCAAGCCCAAGATAATTAACCTTGCATGGGACACCTATCACTGGCCTTATTGTCTTTGCTGCAACTGCTCCTGGCAAAGCTGCTGCAAGACCCGCGCCTGCAATCACAACACTATGCTCTTGAGCAAGAATCTCCCCAATATCATCCGGATTCCTGTGGGCACTGCATATCTCAAGCTTATGCTCCACTTTCTCCCTCTTTAATCCATCAACAACCTTAGAATAAATCTTATCGTCTGACTTTGAACCGAATATAACAAACACTTTTGGCATCAAATCACCCCTTGAGATATGCATAATATAATATTTAAATAGTTTGTGTTACGATAGAAACAAGATTTAAAAGACAGGCTATAGTTCCAGCCCCATGGAAGAACAAAGAGCTTTTGCTGACTTGTTGCTTGCCATATGCTCAGGTTATGTTGGGGGTTCCCATATATACTGGAGCTATTATGGGAAGCCAATGGTTAATGTAAGAACTGATGAGGAAGATGAAGATGGTTCAATAGTAAATGAGGCCTATATCACATCTAGAAAGAGACTGATAGTTAATGATGGAAAGACGCTTGTGCCGTCTCTTGGCATCCGGGCTGAAGAAGATATATACCACAAAGGTGTTGCAGGTATTGTGCCTTACTCCCCAGTTAACATGCTGGATGCTATGTTCTTTGACCAAGAGAGAATAGTTGACTTAAAATCATTAGAAGGAGTATTTGACATGATGGAAGAAAATCCTGCTCACATAGCCAAGATACTCATACAAAGAGATTTTAAATTTTGTGCATATTTTAGGCAGGGTGATGATGGGCCCGAACTTGGTCTTTGTGTAGATGGGCCCCATGAAAGAACAATAGGAGAACTAGTATTGGGTTATGTCAAGCATGACCCTGACAGTGGAATTCGACACTTCAGAACTTGTGGATTAGTTGGAAGAACTTGATTATTGATTATTTTCCTTTCATTGCTGCCTGAACAAACCCATAAAATAATGGCGCTGGCTTCTCTAAAGCAGACTTGAACTCAGGATGTGCCTGAGTTGCAACAAAAAACTTCAGCTTTGGAAGCTCTATAAACTCCATCAGGTTAGTGTTATCTTCTCTTATATGATGCCCTGAGAATACAAGGCCGTCATGTTTCAGCTTGTCAACAAAAACAGGATTAACTTCATACCTGTGCCGATGCCTTTCAAGAACAACATCCTCCCCTGAGAGTTTCCCAAGCCTGAAAGCCTGGAATTTATCAGACTTTAATTTTTCTATCCGTTCTTTGTCTTCTTTCAGCCTTCCAGTTTCCTTGTATAAATCATAAACCTTTGTGCCTTTCTCAAGCTTGGCTGCATATGCTCCTAGCCTCATCGTGCCGCCATAATCACCATGCTCAAGAATTTCTTTCTGGGTAGGAAGTATATCAATAACTGGATGCTCTGTCTTCTTGTCATTCTCCGTCGTATTTGCATCTTTCAACCCAGACACATTTCTTGCGAACTCCACAACAGCCAGCTGAAGACCATAGCATAGTCCCAAAAATGGAACGTTGTTTTCTCTTGCATATTTTATAGCATTAATCTTGCCTTCAACTCCGCTTGCGCCAAAGCCACCAGGGATAATTATCCCGTCGTAGGGTTTTAGTAAAGAAGAAACATTGCCTTTCTCAAGCTTCTTTGCATCTATCCACTCAATATCTACTCCAACATCAAGCGATGCTCCTGCATGTATCAGTGACTCGTTTATGGATATATAGGAATCTTTTAAGGTAAAGTTGCCTATGTCTATATATTTTCCAACCATTGCAACCTTGATTCTCTTCCTTGGATTCACTATCTTTTCAACAAGATTTTCCCATTCCTTGAGATTCGGCTTCTTCTTTTGCTTGGCCTTCATATCTGAAAGGATTTTCGCACCAAGATTTTCCTTTTCCAAATCAAGAGGGATTCTGTAAATTGTATCAATATCAGGCTCTGAGATGACATACTCAGAAGGAATGTTTGCATAGGTCTCTATTTTCTTCTTCCTTACATCATCCAACGGCTCTTTTGACCGGCATATGATAAAATCGGGGAATATTCCTGTCTCTGAAAGCATCCTTATTGCCTGCTGTGTCGGCTTTGTCTTCATCTCGCCCATATGGCCTGGAACAGGAAGATAAGTTACAAGAATATAAAGTAGGTTTTCCTTGCCTATTTCCCTTTCAAGCCTTTTCATTGCAAAAAGGAAAGGCACATTCTCAAAATCCCCAATAGTTCCTCCTACTTCAATCAGTGTAAAGTCAAATCCTTTTGATGATTCTTTTACCCTGCGCACTATCTCATCAGGTATATGCGGTATAAACTGGACAGTCTGGCCAAGGAACTCGCCTTTTCTTTCCTTGTCAATTACTGCCTTATATACCTGGCCAGAAGTTATGTTGTTTCTTTTTGGAATGCTTATATCAAGAAATCTTTCATAGTTCCCAAGGTCCTGGTCTATTTCTCCGCCGTCGTCAGTCACCCAGACCTCGCCATGCTCAGTTGGCCTTAGCGTGCCAGCATCATAATTTAAGTAAGGGTCAATCTTTATGGCAGTCACAGTGTAATCGTTTTCCTTGAGAATCTTTCCTATCGAAGCTGTTGTTACTCCTTTTCCTACCCCGGAAATAACTCCGCCTGTAACAACGATAAACTTAGTCATATGACGCCCCCCTTTTTACAAGATTAAGCCATCTCAGAGAAAACCTAAGAACCTTTCCCCATATAATGGCATGTTCCATATATGGGATATTAAGGTATGGTTGGTTATTTAAAAATGTTTGGGTTTTAGATGATTTGGAACTGCTGGTAATTCTCATTATGCAGCAAATTATTAGCAATCTCCCTTGCAATCTCTTCAGAATCGACAAACAGTACCCATAGAACTCCCCGCTCCATAGAGTTTATTCCTTTCAGCCCGAGCCTGTCGGTTAATGTGGAAATAAGCCCCTGGCAAGTGTCCCCTCGGTCTTTGACAATCACATAAACTGCGCCTTCCTCTATATCTATGTGGTTGGAGAAAGTGTTTTTGTTGGCATTGACAAGTATGTCTACATTGTTAGCTTTCTTCGCAAATCTTTCTGCATCTCCTTTAACATCAAACCTGTAATAAACCTGCCTCTTAAGCTTCTTTATATCGTAGCCCATCCTCTGCAAGGTATGCAAGGCAGTTATAGCAGTAGTGTCCGGTATCTTAAGCCCTACGAAGAGTTCCACGATGCTCATTTTCTAGCCTCTATGTACTGTTTCATTGATTCGAATATCTTCAGGCCTAAAGCAGCCTTTTCGCCCATAGAGTTATGCTGAGGAACCTGCCGCATCCAGGAAGCCCTTTCAGGGTGAGGCATCATCCCCATTACATTTCCTTCCTTATTGCATATGCCTGCAATATTCTCTGCAGAACCATTTGGATTTATTGGGAATTCATCTACTACATTCCCGTCCTTATCGCAGTACCTAAACACTACCTGGTCATTGGCATTCAGGCTATTGATTAGGTTTTCGTCTACAGTTGTAAACCTTCCTTCGCCGTGCGCTATTGGGATTGGAAGTATTGTATCATTATCAAATGTAAGGTTAAATGCTGTCTTTCTCTTGACAGCCGGCTTTAAGTAAGTCCATGTGCAGTAAAAGCCAGACACAAACGGATTTATGTTTGGCGCAAGAGCCATCTGAACCTTGTCCTTAAGGCCTGGAATCATCCCTGTCTCAACAAGAACCTGGCAGCCATTGCATATCCCTAGGACTGGCTTCCCTTCTTTAGCCTGCTGCTTTATCTTAAGCATTATTGGGTCTTTTGCAGATATAACTCCTGCACGGATTCTGTCTTCATAAGACCAGCCCCCCGGGAGAACAAATCCATCATATAATTCCAAGTCATTCTTAGTGTTCCACCTGAGTATCTCTCCATCCATTCCTGCTGCCTGAACAGCCCTTAAGGTCTCTTCCTCGCAGTTTACACCTGGGAACAATATCACCGCTATCTTAGTCATCTCATTGCCTCCACGCAGCCAGTTGTCCATGCGGCCTTGAGCTTCTCAATTTCCAAATCAATTACCTTCTCATTATTCTTGCTTATCACTAACGACTTAGTATCGGTTGTTTTTCCAATCTTGATTATTTTCCGGTCATATTTCTCAAATAGGGATTGTATCTTGTCTATGTTACCTTCATCTGCTTCGAAAACAAATCCTGATGTTTCTGAGAAGAGGAATTTATCTGCCCTCAATTCAGAGTCGATATTTACTTCAGCTCCAATCTCTCCATCTGCTTCCCCGCCAAGTATCATTTCAGATATGGTTGTAAGGACTCCTCCGTCAGATATGTCATGGCAGCTCAATAATAGGCCTTCATTAATAGAATCTATAATTCCATATATCATCCTTCTCTCTTTCTCAAAGTCAATCTGAGGAATATTAAGCCCTATTTCATCATTAGCCTGGTAATAAGCAGAGCCTCCAAGCTCGTCTTTTCTTTCGCCTACCATAAACAAGCTGCTTCCAGTTTTTTTCAGCTTCATAGTTATTGCCTTAGTATAATCGTCCATAACTCCTACACAAGCAACAATTGCAGAAGGGTCTACTGATTTCCCATTTGTGGATTCATTATAAAAGCTTACGTTGCCTGAAACAAACGGGACAGGGTCTGTTGTCCCCTTGACATAAAGGTTTGTTGCTGCATCAGAAAGGCCTCTTACCCCCTCGAAGAAACTGTAGAATGCATTTGGCTTTTCAGGATTTCCATAATTAAGGCAGTCTGTCATTCCATAAGGGGTAGCTCCAACAGCTGCAACGTTCCTCATTGACTCAGCAACAGCTGCAACAGCTCCCAAGTAAGGGTCAATTCTCCCATAAACAGGATTAGAGTCAACGCTTAATGCCACTCCTGCCTTTGCGCCAGGGATAGGAGCCTGCACCCCCGCATCAGCCTCTCCTGGCCTGATTACAGCAAGGCCCTGAACTTCAGTATCATAATGTTTATAGATAACTGCCTTTGAAGCAACACTTGGGAAAGCCAAGACTTTTAGGGCTGCCTTATTATAATCGCCTGGTTCTCTAAGCTCAGGCTCCTTAAGTTTCTTAACTGGCTTGAGTTTTTCCCTGTCATAAAGAATTCCCGATGTTACAACATTGACCGGAGCATTGCAGACGACCTCGCTGTTATGCCTGATTATATAGTCCTTGGTTTTGTTTACCTTTCCTATTACAGTTGCCTGCGCGCCCTCTGCTATGTTAGGCAGCTCAAACTCTTCATTATATATCTGAAGCAGCCTTGGCGTGAAGTCAGGAGGGCATATCCAGGTGAATCTTTCTTGTGTCTCTGAGCATGCGATTATATACGGGGGCAGGTTTTTCATTGAGACATGCACTTTGTCAAGGTCAATATCTGCGCCATAGCCTCCTGCATCACAGAGTTCTGAGCTTGAGCACATTATTCCTCCTGCGCCCATATCCTTAAATCCTATATTGATATTTTTCTCGCGGACTTCCTTAAAAACAGCCTCTGTTGCCCTTATGAGAACATTTTTCAGGAATGGGTCAGGAACCTGCACAGCCCCCTTATTAAACTCTTCTTCTTCCTCATCAAGTATAAGGCTTGCAAATGCTGCTCCTCCAAATCCAGAATTATCAGTAGCTTTTCCTACAATGATAATGTCATATCCATCAGCGCCCTCTGGAGCTCTGCTATGGATTATTTCTTTTTCCTTAATAATCCCTAAGGTGACTACATTTACAAGGCAGTTTTCATCAAATGATTCATTAAA
>CAYUUH010000060.1:0-6634 GCA_964447855.1 uncultured Methanosarcinales archaeon
ATGCGCCCTCTGGCTTCCATAGCTCAAGGCCAAGATCGCACAGGCCTTCATATATCAGGTCGCGCCTTTCCTTCCATATATTAAGCTGCTTCTCAGTATAAGACCTTGGAGCCTTTAATGCTTTTTCAGCCATATCCTGAGCAAGGATGTTAGTGTTCATCGAAGTATGGGATTTTAATTCAATGATATCTTCAACGATTTTTCGGTCATTGGAATACAAATAGCCAACCCTAAGCCCGCACATTGCAAAAGTCTTGGAAAATGAGTTTACAGTCACAACATGCGGCCCTGAAAGCATATAATTCTCCCTATCATAAATCAGGTCCTTGTAGACCTCATCAGAAACTAGTATAATCCCTAAGTCTTTTGTTATCTTCTCAATCTGCTTAAGTGTTTTTATGTCCTGGATTCTTCCTGTAGGGTTTGATGGAGAATTTATCAGCACAACTTTGCAGTCCCTGACCTTCTTGTCAAAATCATCTATGTCTATCTTGCCCTCTACAGTCTCGGTAAATACTGGCTGCATGCCTCCTGCTTTTACAATCGGAGGATAAGAATAGTAATAAGGAGCGTGCATCAAAACCTTCCCAGGTGCAAGAACCCTAAACACCAAGTCAAGAGCTTCAGAAGCTCCGTTTGAAATCACAAAATCATCTTTGTTGCTTCCCTTGAACTGGTCCTGTGTTGAGAGCTCTTCTCTCAGGTTCTCGTTGCCCTGGACCATGCCGTACTTGAAAGCCTTTAGTTTTGGGACTATGCTGCAAACCTCTTTTGGCGGAGGCAAATCAGGCTGGCCTGAGCCAAATGAGATTATTCCATTTCCCCTTACACCAATAAATGCTGCCGGGCTTTTTATTTCCATGCCTGGAATTACTGGGTACCCTTTTAATAATCTTTTGTTTTTGATTACCTTTATATAATACAACATACCCCGAGTAGATATGAATTTCCAAAATCTTCAGGCAATAGAAACTCCAGACACTTATCTTGATATAGCGTTTAGGAAAGCAAAGAGCGCAGTAGAGAAAGTAAGGGACAAGACTCCAATAAATGATAAAGCAAGGAACCCTAGGCTTGACAAGTCAAAAAAGATAGAGTCTGGAAGGATAGGCGCGATAAGAAATGTGTTATATGACAGATTGATTGAGGTTGTAAAATCTTTCCCAAGCATTGACCAGATGCCTGATTTCTATAGGGAGCTTTTGAAGTGCACCCTTGATTATGCAACATTAAAGCAGTCCCTTGGTGCAGTGAACTGGGCTGCAAAGAAAGTTAACGATTTCTTCAGGATATACACCAGCAAGATAAACAAGACAGGAGACCTGGAGAAAGTAAATGAGTACAGGAGAGAGTTCTATGGCAGGATCTCTTCAGTATTAAAGAAAATAAAGGAAGAGCTTGCTTATCTTGAAGAGTGCAGGAGGATAATGAAGGACTATCCTGCAATAAAAACGTCTATGCCTACAGTTGCCATAATGGGATTTCCGAATATAGGAAAAACGACCTTGCTCTACAAGCTGACTGGCTCAAAGCCCGAGATAAACAGTTATTCTTTCACGACAAAAAGCATAAACATAAGCTACATAAAAGAAGGGGACAAGAAGATACAGGTCCTTGACACCCCAGGCACATTGAACAGGTTCGATAAGATGAACAATATAGAAATGCAGGCTTACCTTGCATTAAAGTACTGTGCAAACCTGATTGTTTACATCTTTGATATCACAGAGCCGTTCCCGCTGAAAGACCAAGAGATTCTTCTTGAAAATCTCAAGAAGTTCGGGAAAGATGTGCTGCTCTATCTAAGCAAGACTGATATTATTGAAAAGGAAACAATTAATGAGTTCAAGAAAAAGTATAAAGTAATTACAGAAATAAAAGAGTTAAAGGAAAAGATTATTTCTTCGCTTTCTTAAGATATACTGTTTGTGTAGGGAATGCTATATCTATCCCTGCCTTGGTCAGGGCATTATATATATCGCAGTTTGCCCTCTCCTTTGTAAGGAATCTCTTAGTCACATCATCAACCCAGAATCTGGCGCTGAACTTAAGCGCAAAGTCTCCCATCTCAAGGAAAAGAACCTGTGGAGCCGGGTCTTTCATGATGTCCAACTTATTAAGCGTGTCTAGAACAACCTTCTTGACCTTGTCAATATTTGAGCCATAGACAACTCCAAAATCAATAATTCCCCTTATCTTGCGGTCAGGCTGCATCAAGTTTTGTATCTTTGAGTCTGCAATCTTTCCATTTGGCACAACAATTATCTCGTTGTCCCAAGTGAGTATCTTGGTGCTCCTAAGACCTATTTTTTGGACAACTCCTGTCTCTCCTGACTCCAACTTGATTATATCTCCTATCCTGTAAGCATTGTCTATGATTAGTGAGACTCCTCCAAATATATTGCCTAAAGTAGCCTGAAGGGCAAATGCTATTGCAATACCTGCCACTCCCAAACCTGCCAACAAAGGCCCAACTTGTATGCCCCACCTGCTCAGCACAGCTGCAAGGAAGAACAGCATTATTGCAATCCTTGAAAACCTGTAGAATAGTTTTATGACTTGGGTTTTCTGCACTAATTTCCTGCTGCTTGCTTCAATTATAGTATCAAATACTGCAATCAATAAGTAAGCAGAAACCATCATAAGCAAGGAAATAATTATCCTGTCAGTAAGAAGGTCTACACTTGATTCTATATTAAGCGGTATTATAGCTAGCCTGACTCCAAATAAAAAAAGCAAGAAACCAATCGGCTTGTTGGTCTTGGTTATTATCTCATCGTCAAGTGCAGACTTAGTTTTCTGCGTGAGCTTAAGGGCAAAGTTCTGAAGAATCTTGACTATTCCAAATGAAAGTATGAAGAAGCCTGCAAATATCACCAAAGACTGTAGGGACACGGGCATCCAGCTGAGATGATTATTTAATACTATAGACACAAACCCTATAGTGTGGTTTGAAGAAACCAATGCACTCTGGTTAATCTCTTCAGAAAATGCTTGAGCTAGTATAGTTTCATTTGCCATATAGATAAAAAAATGATCAGATGATATTTAAATGTTATTATTTATTTTCTACTATCTGTATCAGGCATGAGCATGGCAATTTCTGTGCTGCCCTTGTGCATGCCTTTCTTCCAAGCTCAAGATTTGCCTTGTCGACCCTTACCTCAAACAAGACCTTGCCCTTGTTTATTCTTGCAGCGTGCCCAATAGGCTTTCCGAATGCCTTCTGCATACCTGTGCTGAATCTGTCTGCACCAGCTCCTGATGCAAGAGGATTCTCTCTTAGAATGTGATGTGGATATGCCCTAAGCCTCATAAAATAGCCTGAGGAGCCTAATGCCTTTTCAAGAACTCTGTTGGATGTCTGCCTTGCGCTCTCAAGCGAGTTGTCTCTTATCTGAAGATCGCTTTTGGATATGAGGTTTAAAGTGTAGTCGAACTTCCTCTTGTCAGTTCCCATGTTGAACCTTACTACTCTTAGAGCTGGATTTGCCTTGATATAAGATTTCTGCCTGTACTTTGAAACCCTTGTGTAAGGCCTTTCAAGCCTGTGATAGGCGCATCCTTTTCTTATTCTTGCCATAGCTTCCGAGAAATTATGGGTGCTTTTTAAATGTTTCTAAATTTGCATGGATTTATTGGCTGAATGGGGCATTTAGTATCTGCAGATTAGCTTGTGCACTGGAGCTATAGAAAAATTTATAAATGAGTTGCACAAAGGGATAGTAGATACGCAGAGTATTATATTAATCTAAAAGAGGTGTGATAGTATGAGGATGTATAAAAGCAAGAAGTCTTCTTTAAGTATATCTATTAATGCCATTGTAGTTATTGTTTTGGCAATGACCTTCCTTGGTCTAGGCCTTGGTTTTGTAAGGAACATGTTCTCTGGGTTATCAGAGACAACAGGCTCAGTCCAGGAGCAGATAAAGCAGCAGATTCTTGACGACCTGAGGACAGGAAACAAAAAGCTTTCTTTCCCAACAAACGAGATAAAGATGGGATACAAAGAATCTAAGGTCTTGGCTGTTGGTGTAAAGAACACCGGCTCAGAGCCGCTGACATTTACCCTGCAGATTACACCTTCAACAGGAGATTTTGGAACATTCATATGGGACACTTCAACGCAGACCCTTGCAGTCAATGAAGCTCAGGTTTATCCACTTAAGCTTACTGCAGGCACAGTGCCTAACACATATATCATCAAGATTGTAGCTATGTCTGGCACTGCAGAGTATGCATCAAAATCATTCTTTATAACGGTGCAATAAGGTGTAAAAATGGCAAAAACAAACAAAAAAAGATTAACTGCCCAGCAGGAATTCGAGATAATGAAGCTAGTGCTTGACAAGTTTTTATTGCTTGGCTTCATTATAATGGCTTACGGACTTTACCAGATATTTGCTGTAAGCGTGCCAATAGGCCTAAGCTGGATAATTGCAGGAGCAGTTGTGCTAGTATTGTTTATGGTGATTATCGTTAAGGAGTACGAAATCATCAAATAATCTTTTCTTTTTTTACTTAATTTTTTACTAAAATGAAAAACAAGAAAGGAATCGAGCTGTCAATCAATTTCATGGTTACATTAATCCTAGCTATAGTCATATTCACATTTGGTATAGTGTTTGCAAGGAACCTTCTTAGCGGAGCTGAAGATATCACAAGGATGACTGAAGAAGACCTTGATGACAAGATAGGCGAGTTGTTGTGCCCTGGAGATGAAAAGGTTTGCTTTGGAATACAGACAAAGACCCTAAAACAGGACGAACTAGGCATATTCGGAGTAAATGTCTTAAATATACTAGGGTATGACGCAGACTTTACGCTTAATGTACAGCCTGCAGGAGTCATATTAAAAGGGCAGTCTTCCATATCTACACCTAACCCTCCGTTACAGCAGCTTCCTTCAGAGCCAAGGACAGAAAGAATAGAGAATAATATGAACAAGGTTATTGGTATTGGTATAAAGCCTCCAAAAGAAGCAAGGCCTGGCAAGTATATCTTTGATGTTACTGTAAGCTATAGCGGCGGCGTTTACGGCAAGAACAAGATATATGTAGATGTTCCTTAAGTTTCTCTCAATATTTTATTCTTTAGTTTAATAAAAAAGAATTAGTTAATAATGCGCTATTTCTGAAAAGCTCTTTGCATCCAGGCTTGCTCCGCCAATAAGCCCGCCATCGATGTTTTCCTTAGCCATAAGCTCTTTTATGTTTGACGGCTTTACAGAGCCCCCGTAAAGTATCCTTATAGCCTGTGCTGTTTTCTCATCAAACATGTCCTTGATTAGTTTCCTGATAAAGACATGGACTTCTTCAGCCTGCTCAGGAGCAGCTGTTTTTCCTGTTCCAATTGCCCAGACTGGCTCATAAGCGATGATAACATTGTTCATGTCCTGTTTAGATAATCCTGATAACCCATTCTTGACATGGCTCTTAACAACATCTTTAGTCTTGCCTGATTCCCTTTCTTCAAGTTTCTCGCCAACGCATACAATTGGCTTTAAGCCATGCTTGAGTGCAATCTTGATTCTTTTGTTGACTGTCTCATTTGTCTCGTTGAAATACTGCCTTCTTTCAGAATGCCCAATTATTGTATAAGTGCACAGCTCCTTAAGCATTAAAGGGGATATTTCTCCTGTGAAAGCCCCTTCTTCCTCATAGAAGATATTCTGGGAGCCCAGTTTAATGTCAGAGCCTTTAATCTCTGCCTTAACAGCTGACAATGCTGTGAACGGCGGGCAGACAATTATTTCCCTGCCTTTGACGTCTGAAACAAGAGGCTTCAATGACTTTACAAGAGCCACTGACTCAGCAACTGTCTTATACATCTTCCAGTTTCCTGCGATTATCGGAACTCTTGCCATGTTATTTATTCCTCTTCTTTGCTGTTTTAAATACTTTTCTTTTTTCTGTCTTGGCGCCCAATACTGAGATAAACAGCACTAAGCCTAGAACTGACACAACCAATCCCTGTAGCATTGAGTTGGTAAACAGCTTAACTGCAAAGTCGTAGAACACGCCTTCAGGATATAACGTGATAATATTGCTTCCGGCAGAAAAAAGCCATGTTCCTTCATCAAAAAACATCCTGTGTATCAAAGTAAACGGAATGTTGAAGTTAATCATCGAGGATATCAAGACTAATATCCCCGCTAAGATTGTAAAAGCTCCTCCTCCAATAAGCGTAAACGAAATCTGTTTTTTCATACCTGAATAAATCATGAATGATAAAAGGATTACAAGAAGAATAGATGAGGTTAGTGAGGTTATTGACACATTAGATAATACTGACTTAACATCAGCCAAATGGCTCTTTTCCCTTGCATCAAAGAACTCTGTCTCAAGGCTTCCTCCATTAAAGTAGCCTAAAACCTCTGAATTGACAGAATCCGTAACCTCTTTTCCAAGCTCAGTATAAACTCCATGTTTTTCAAACTCGCTGCTGTAGAAATCAGAGTCAAATAAAAGAAGCCTAAAATTAAGTGTGTAGATGCTTAAAGGTATCAATAATATTAACAAGATTATCAAGCATATTGGGATATTGCCCTTATTCATCTATTTGTCCTTCTCATCTTGGAGATAAGCCGTTCAAGAGTATCTATCTTCTTCATAAGCTCAAGCTTCTCTCTATC
>CAYUUH010000061.1:0-1918 GCA_964447855.1 uncultured Methanosarcinales archaeon
TTCCAGGCGGTCCAAAAATATATGAATTGGCTCTTAAGGGCAAGTCGTATGTTGAGCTTCCTTATGTTGTAAAGGGGATGGATATTTCTGTCAGTGGTATTCTTACTAATATAAAACAGAAGTTTGATTCTAAGAAGTTTAAGACTGAGGATTTGGCATATTCTGTGCAGGAGACTGTGTTTGCTATGCTTGTTGAGGTTGCTGAAAGAGCGATGGCACACTGCGAAAAGAGTGAATTGCTTTTAGGCGGCGGGGTTGCTTGTAATAAAAGACTGCAGGAAATGTGCAGGAAGATGTGCGAGGATAGGGGCGCTCAATTGTTTGTCCCTGAGAATCGTGTTTTGACAGATAACGCTATAATGATTGCATGGCAGGGAGTTCTAGAGAAAGATAAGGCAACTAAATCGTTGGATAAGATTGATATTCTGCCTAACTGGCGAACTGATGATGTCAAGGTTGATTGGAGATAATAGATTATATATTTAGGATTTCAAAGGTGTCATTAGCAAATTTCCTTTCGGTGATTAAATTCTCTCCTTTAAAGATTTTAAGGCTGTTCTTAAAGAAAGAGACTGAGTCTCCTTTCCTAAGCTGCTCCAGGAAGTCTGCGTCCTCTTTGCATTTCTCTTGCTCATCAATTGGTGAGACAACACTGATGTCAACTGAGCCATAGCGTATCCTGTTGCCCGTTACAGAATAACCATCAAACTTGGCGAATAAGTTCTCGCTAAACTTTAAGATTGGCTTCTTTAGCTCTGCAACAACTGATGCAAAAATATCTTTATCAAAAAAGAAATATGCTGCTAAAACCTTCTTAGCTAGTTCGATTGATTTTTCGCAGTTGTCGGAACATGTGAAATGAAATATCAGGGGCGTACCTGAAAATCTGTTGAACAGTACATTTGTTTTTTTAGTATTGGGGGCTAAGTCTGGACTGATGCAGCAAGAAGGGTAACCGAGCAGTTTACCATATTCCATAACCATTAGGCTCTCTGGAGATGATGTGAACACAGAATCATGGATTTTATTCATCCGGTCTATGTTAGCTTTCTTTCCGAAGATTATTTTCGTTGCCTCTTTTCTTTCAATAACTCTAAAATACATGCCCATAGCCTTTAAAGTAGCTATTATTTTAGGTTCTTCTTCTTTATCTACATAATCAAAAGAAGCAGCAGGCTTGATACCAGAAAAGACCTGGAGTATCAATAACCTATGGCCTATATCCAGTTCATTCCTAAGCAAGTATTGCCTGGCTATAACTATTTTCTCTTTAACATCTTTATCAAGTTTAACATACATAGCTATGGATAAGTTCGTCTTGTTTATAAAAATTCTCTAATCGCTGATGATGTTAAGGTTGATTGGCGGTAAGAAAATGCTCTTATTGCCTAGGGCATAATTCCTGTTTTATTATTACCTGTCTAGTTTATCTTTCCAGACTGCCAGTCCTTAAGAATCTTTCTTGACATCCTATCTATGTCAGGCTCTCCGCGCTTCAGAAGCGCTTTTTTCTTCATCGCAATCTCCCTGAGTGATTCTTATTTGTCTTCAATTATATCGACGCCGTAGAAAGACTCAACCTTGCCTGGAAACCTAGCCATAATCTCCATAACGATAACGTCGGGCTGTTTTGATTTTGTAAAATCTACTGTGCCTATAAAAGCATGTTTTATGGGGTCTTTTTCCATATAAGGGATAACCCCTGGGGTGTCAAGAAGCATAACCCTATTGTCAGCCATGACCTTCTGCATGCCCCTTGTGCATCCGCTGAGTATGCTTGCCTTGGCAGACCTGGCTCCCCTCATGGAATTAATGAGGGAGGACTTTCCGACATTAGGATACCCGAGCACGCCCACTTTAACAATGCCTTTTTCCAATCCAACTCTCTTAGCCTCCATCAATATCCTGTCCCTTAGCA
>CAYUUH010000061.1:1928-6613 GCA_964447855.1 uncultured Methanosarcinales archaeon
AAAGTGCTCCTTTGCTGAAACAAAAACACACGGCTTAAGCTTTTCTTTCCATTTCTCTGTCTCATCTTTTACAGCGAGGTCACACTTGGTTATGACATAGATTAGAGGCTTGCCTAGATTCCTCACCTTATCTTCTATCTCAGCATTCCTTGTGTCTTCGACAAGCCTTGCGTCCAAGAGCATTAACAAGATATCTGCGTCATGTATTACTTTATTCACAACTCTCCAAAAGTTTGCCATATCATTTTGTAATAGGAGAGAGTATAAAAAGGCTTTGCAGCTGAATGTGTTCAGAAACCAAACATATTTATACCGGCGATTTAAGAAGAAATATGTAAAGAGGTGATATTATGCCATGTGGATGCTGTATGCCAAAGAAAAAGAAAGCTGTTAAGAAGAAAGCAGCAAAGAAAAAGTCAGCTAAAAAGAAAAAGTAATAATTCTCTGATTATTTTTTTATTTTTCTATTCCTGGTCGTGGGCGTCTTCGAATTCCTGCTCGTCCTTAGGGTCAAGCTCTGCGAATACTGCTCCGCAATCCTGGCAGATTGTCTCGTCCTTTTCCTTATCATATATGACGTTTGTGCTGCCGCACTCTGGACATTCCACTTTCATCTTTGCTTTCATTGTTTTCCACCGTTTAGTTTTATTATCCTGTTAAGGATGCCTTCCTTTCCTTTCCACACCAAAGCTTCCTTGAGAACAGCAGAAATTGTTTCCACAGGTATTATCTTTATCTTCTTAAGCCTCTCGGAGTCTATGATTATATCCTGAAGGTTTGATTTGGGGACTATCACATTCTTTATTCCGGCGTCGATTGCTGCTTCAACCTTGGAAGAAACACCGCCTACAGGCAATACTTCGCCTCTGACAGACAATGAGCCAGTCATTGCAAAGTCCTGCTTTACAGGAATCTGCTCCAATGCAGAGATTATTGATGTTGCAACTGCAATTGATGCTGAGTCCCCTTCAACTCCTTCATATGTCTGAAGGAACTGGACATAAAGGTCGTATTTCTCCTTAATATCCTCTCCAAAGTATTTTTTGATGATTGCAGAAACGTTCTTTATGGCTTCTTTTGCTATCTCTCCAAGCTTTCCTGTTGCAATAATCTCCTTTTCTTTTCCGCCTGGAGTGACTTGTGATTCTATCGGCAGGATTATTCCTGAATAAGCATCTCCGCCGCCAATGACTGCAAGGCCATTGACTCTTCCGGTCCTGCTGCCTTCGGTGATTATAACCTCGTATTCTTTCTTCCTTTCGATATACTTATCTGCTATCTGCTGCTCAAGAGTCCTTGCTACCTTCTTCGCTGTAAGTATATGTTTTTTCTCGACAAACTTTGCGTTTTGTTTTTTGGCCATGTCGCCTGCTGCCCTGATAAGGCCTCCAAGCTCCCTCAGCCTTAGCGTTAAGTGGCCTTTGCGGTTTGCCCTTCTTCTGGCTTCCTCAATCATCTCCTCAACTGCCTCTTTGCTAAAGTGAGGTATTTTAGCGTCCTTAGTTACTTCCTGGGCAACAAATATTGCGATTTTTTCACGGTTTTCTTCTGTGTCTTTTATCGTTTCATCCATATAAACTTCATAACCATAGCCCCTTATCCTTGACCTTAAGGCAGGGTGCATATTCTTGACTGTCTCAAGGTTTCCTGCTGCAACAAGTATAAAGTCGCATGGAACAGGCTCTGTCCTTACCATGGCGCCTGCTGACCTTTCAGACTGGCCAGTGATTGAGAATTTCTTTTCCTGGATTGCCGAGAGCAATTCCTGCTGTGTTGCTGGATGCAAGGTTGCAATCTCATCTATGAATAGAACTCCCTTGTTAGCCTTATGAATCATTCCAGCTACAACTCTTTCATGGGCTGGCGTTCCTAATCCTCCGGACTGGAAAGGGTCGTGCAAGACATCTCCCAATAATGCGCCTGCATGGGCTCCTGTTGCATCAAAGAAAGGCGCATGCTTGTTGCTGAAGTTATCTACAATAAGCCTTGGCAGCATCACCTTAACATTGCTGCCCATGCCTCTTTTCCCGACGTTAAGGAATATGACAAATGCTGCAAGGAAAATCATTCCTCCAAGGAAGAATGCAGTGAACATCAGGTCTGACTTGTAATAGTTCCTTGCCCACCAAGGAGCAAGCATGGCAAATATCGCAAGGATGAACATGATGATGTTCTGGTTCTTGAACACTGTCATGGTCTCAAGCTTTGCCTTCTTTATGAGGTCGCGGCCTTTTCCGGCCTTCATCGTCCTTATCAGGGGAGCATTCTCATCGTTAGGATTCGGGAAAGAAAGCGTATCTACAAGGTTTTCCTTAGGCAATAATTCTGCAAGGCCCATCCCAAGCATGGACTTTCCTGTTCCAGGCTCTCCTATCAATAGAACGTGCCTTCTCTGGGCAGCTGCCTTCCTCATGACTTCCACAGCAGAATCCTGGCCTATAACCTGGTCGATTAGGGTCTTGCTTACCTTTATGTCTGCTGTTGTTTTGTACTTAAGCGCCATACCCTCCATAAATAATATGATGTTTAAAAAGGTTCGTATTCATTGTGAAATTGCAAAAGTGTTGTTTTTAGTGCTAGAACTAATGTCTAATATTATAGAGAAAGAACTTGACAAATAGTAAAAGAAAATAAAAAGAGGTGTTTATCTATCCGGCTATAACCCGATATATTGTGTCAGATGAAGCATCTTGGAAACCCTATATTGGTATTTCCTGAGGATTACAACCCTGACTAGCACATCTTATTGCTCCCCTACAATTCTACCTGTTTCTCCTGAAGGAACTAGACTACACCATGCTTTTGCTTGAGGGATATCATATTTTGTTCTTTGACGAGTAAACTTTAAATATTGCAGGAGATATTCTGCCTGATTATTGTAGAAGAAGAAATCACACAAGAAGAAAAAGAATGCGAATTTTACTAATAAATCCTTCAGATAAGAATCATGTATTTTCATTAGCTCCTCCTTTAGCTCTGGCGACATTAGCTGCATATATTCCTGAAAAGCATGATGTGGAGTTAGTTGATGAAAATGTTTCTTCCCTGGGTTCTAAAGACTATGATTTGGTCGCAATATCCTGCACGACAGATACCATAGTCAGGGGGTATGAGATAGCGAAAAAGTACAGGGAAAAGGGAGCTAAAGTAGTTATGGGTGGAATCCATGTATCTTTGCTGCCAAATGAAGCGATAAACTACTGCGACAGTGTGGTTATAGGTGAAGCAGAAAGCGTTTGGAAAAACGTTCTGAATGATTTTGAAAATAATTCATTAAAGAAGTTCTATTATGGGGAAAGGCTGCCTATGGTGAATATGCCTGTCCCCAGAAGGGAGCTGTACAAGAAAAGATATGTGGTGCAGAACATAGAAACAGCAAGAGGATGTCCGTTCCACTGCGAGTTTTGTTCTGTTTCTGCTTTCAGCGGGGAAACATACAGGCAAAGGCCGATTGAAGAGGTTATTGAGGAGATTCAGACTATAAAAGAAAGGCATATCCTCTTTGTTGACGACAATCTGCTTGGCATAGGCAAGGATAATAAGGAAAGGGCGATAAAGATGTGCAATGAGCTTAAACCATTCAACAAGAGAGCGCTTGCACAGGTATCGATGAATGTGGCAGATGATGACGAAGTTCTAAAAGCGTTTTCTGATGCAAATATCACCGGGCTATTTATTGGCATAGAATCTTTAAATGTAGAAAACCTTAAGCAGATGCGCAAGGGAGTTAACCTGGCCAGGGTAAGTGACTACAAAAAAATAATAAAGAAGATACATGATTATGGAATGATTGTTCAGGGCTCTTTTATTTTTGGGTATGATTATGACACTAAAGATGTGTTTAAAGATACAGTCGATTTCATTAATGATATTGACTTAGATGCGAACCTGGCTTCATTCTTGAGGCCTTTGCCCGGCACAAAACTGTATACAAGATTGCTCAACGAAAATAGGATACTATACCAGGATTACCCAAACGACTGGAGAAAGTACCGGAGGGTTGTTTACAAGCCCAAGAATATGACTGCTGAAGAGCTGGAGTCGGGCACATATGAAGTTATAAAGAAAACAACCACCCTCAGGCTTTCGTTTAAGAGGTTCCTAAACTCGCTTTCAACAGCAAGGTCACCAAGCATTTCTATGGGGTTGTTTATTTTCAATAGGTTAAGGAGCGGTTGGGGATAATTGCTTTAAGCCCGTTATTTAAAGAAAGAGCTAGTGCGGCTTAGTATTTTTCAAACCTACGCAGAATATTGAATGTTTATTGCTGCCCGCGAGATTGTGTTTGGTTCTATGGCTCAACAAGAAAATAAGAATCAGTGAAATGCCTGTCTTGCTTCCAGAGTTTTGTAAACTAACTTAAGGTCATTAGCAAAATCATCTACAGTACTATATCTCTCATGAGGCAAATATCTTGTCGCCTTGGCGAGAACAGGAACTACCTCAGAAGGAATTATACCTTTCTCAACAAGGCCGCGCTCCTCTATAAAGTCCTGAACAGAACTGTTTCCTGAAACTGAAGCGACCCAAATAAACTTATCAAAAAGCTGTTTGCTTCTTAACAATGCATCAAACATTCCCATCCCCAATACATATATATCGGATTGTGGGCTCGCATCTCGATATAGGTGCCCTTTTTGCTCAGGAGATGCATATCTGGGGTCTTGCCATACGCCTGCATCAGG
>CAYUUH010000062.1:0-6610 GCA_964447855.1 uncultured Methanosarcinales archaeon
TGGTGGCGTTGTTTCTTTTAAAATAAATGGGCCTAAGGAAGACGCAATTAAGTTAGTGGAATCAACTAAGATATTTGTCCTGGCAGAAAGCTTAGGCGGAACAGAAAGTCTTATTGAACATCCTGTTACAATGTCACACTCAAGTGTTCCTGCTAGTAAGCTGCATAAACTAGGCGTTACTGATGACCTAATCCGGTTGTCAGTGGGCATTGAGACTGTAGATGATTTAATCTTAGACTTAAAACAAGCATTTGACTCAATAGGTGGTTAAACTAACAGACAAAAACTCAGTGGGGATAGTTGAAACTCAATTCTTTCAGATTGAGCAAGATATTACTCTAGAGTCTGGAAAGAAATTGGGAGGTATAACTTTAGCCTATGAAACCTATGGCGAGTTAAATAAAAACAAGTCAAACGCCATACTGATATTCCATGCCCTTTCTGGGGATGCGCATGCTGCAGGATACCATTCTAAGAGCGACAAGAAGCCAGGATGGTGGGATCATGGAATAGGACCTGGAAATGAGTTTGATACATACAAATTTTTTGTTATATGCATAAATGTGATTGGTGGGTGTAAAGGCAGTACTGGACCGTGTTCGATTAACCCTAAGACAAAGAAGCCATATGGCATAGATTTTCCTGTAATAACTATTAAGGATATAGTGCATGTTCAGAAAAGGTTGATAGACCACTTAGGCATAAAGAGACTTCTTGCTGTTGTTGGAGGCTCTATGGGGGGCATGCAGGCTTTGCAGTGGATAGTTAGCTTTCCAGATACTGCTAAGTTGGTTATCCCTATAGCAGCCACAGCAAAACAATCTGCACAGAACATAGCATTCCATGAAGTTGGAAGACAAGCAATACTTTCAGATCCAAACTGGAACAAAGGAGACTATTATGGCAAATCTGTTCCTCAGTTGGGCTTGTCTGTCGCGAGGATGATAGGACATATAACTTATCTTAGTGAAGATTCCATGAAAGAGAAATTTGGAAGGAGACTTCAGGACAAAGAAAAACTTGCATTTAGTTTCGATACAGAGTTCCAGGTAGAGAGCTATCTTAGATACCAGGGAGCATCTTTTGTAGCAAGGTTTGATGCTAATTCATATTTGTATATCACAAAGGCAATAGATTATTTTGACCTTACTGAGGGAGGCAAAAATCATCTTGCAGATGTCTTTTCGAAGCTGAAATCAAAGTTCCTTATTGTATCATATACTTCAGACTGGCTTTACCCTACATCTGAGTCAAAAGAAATAGTAAGAGCCCTTCAACAGAATGGAGTAGATGTTGTTTTTTTTGAGATAAATTCAACATATGGTCATGATGCTTTCTTGTTGGAAAACGAAACTCAAACTGCACTTATCCGGAACTTTCTGAATAACAATTACGGTGATGAGAAATGACTGCAAAAACTGACCTTGAGATTAAAGAGGAAAAGAAAAGAAATCGTTTTGATTACAAACTAATAGTTAAGCTTATAGAAGAAAACTCCAGGGTTCTAGACCTTGGCTGCGGGACAGGAACCTTGCTAAGGATGCTAAAAGAAAAAAAAGATATAGTTGCCAGAGGCATAGAAATAAACCCTGATAAAGTTAAGCGATGCATACACCATGGATTATCTGTCTTGCATGGCGACTTAGATGAGGGCCTTAAACATTACAAGGATAATTCATTTGACTATGTGATATTCAACCAGACTATCCAGGTTGTTAAGAACTCATTAGATGTTCTTAAGGAAGCACTTCGCGTTGGGAAGCGCGTAATTGTAAGCTTTCCAAATTTTGCACACTGGCAGATCAGATTCTCCTTTTTCTTCTCAGGACATATGCCAAAATCAAAGGCATTGCCTTATGAGTGGTATAATACTCCAAACATAAGGGTTCTTACAATCAAAGATTTTAGGGAACTATGTATAGAAAACAATATAAATGTGCTCAATCAATTTAGTTATATTAACAGGAATGGAACAAGCAGGTTAGTCCGTTTATGTCCAAACTTATTTGCGACAAACAGCCTGTTTTTAGTAACAAAAAACTAAAATGGATAACAAACAACTTGGAATAATACTGATTGGAGTTTCGTTAGTTCTTTTAGTACTTCTTGGATTTGTGAGGGCTAATGTAATAAAAGCCTATCAGAACGAGATTGATAAATACATTGAAGCTGGAGAAGCATGCCCTTCTGACCCGGAGTTTTGCCCTCATGAACAAAGGTCAAGAGCACAGATTCCAATATTTATTGCAGGAGCATTTCTTGTTGGAGTTATAGCTTTAGGACTTTATTTAATGCTCTTTGAAAAGAGCCAAAAAGAGATAATATCTACATTAAACAAGGAGAAGCAGATACAGAAAGAGAATGAAAAGTTCGATATCCTTCTTAAAGGATTGGATGATGATGAGAAGAGAGTTATCAAGGCAGTGAAGGAGCAAGATGGCATTACACAACAAACGCTTAGGCTAAGAACCGATTTACATAAGTCCAAGCTTAGCATAGTCTTAGATGGCCTTGAAAAGAAAGGCCTGGTTAAGAGAGAGCCTAAAGGAAAAACTAACCAAGTATTTCTTAAGATTTCAATATAATTTCGGAGTTAGCCAGCGAAAAGTACTTAAATCCCAAATACAGAGATAGTTTATGGTTGACAAGACAGATCCAATATGTGGGATGAAGGGCACAATAAAGACTCACGGCCATTATTTCTGCAGTGAAAATTGCATAAAGAAGTACGAGAAAAAGAATAACATCAAGAAAGACGAGGCTTACTGCCCTACTTGCGCCGTTAAAGCAAATAAGTGGTACAAGGATAAACTGTTCATTGTATTTGCTGCAACTACTTTATTGGTGGTGGTTAGCTATCTTGTTCCTTCATTGAACAACCTCTACAATGCATTTATTGATTATTTTAAATTAATTTGGTGGGCAATCCTATTGGGTTTGTTGCTTGGAGGAGTAATTGAACACTTCATTCCTTCAGAATATATTGAAAAATACCTTTCAAGGCATAAGAAACGAACAGTCTTTATCGCAGTCCTATTTGGATTTCTTATGTCAGCGTGCTCTCATGGAATCTTGGCGATATCCATGGAACTTTACAGGAAAGGGGCAAATACTTCATCTGTAATCGCTTTTCTGCTTGCAAGTCCCTGGGCTAATCTTCCAATAACCATCTTATTATTTGGGTTCTTCGGAGCAAAAGCACTCTTTTTGGTTATTTCTGCAATAGTCATAGCAATCATAACTGGTTTAATCTATCAAAGGTTAGAACGGAAAGGAATGGTCGAGTGCAAGAATTGTTCCATTAAAGGATTTGACAAAAAGATGGAAGCAAAGATGAGGAATTTTTCTGTTTGGAAAGATATACAGAGAAGATTCAGAGAATCAAAATTCACCGGAGAAAATATCTTGAAATCACTTAAAGGGATCTTACAAGGTTCATGGTCCTTATCTAGAATGGTTCTGTGGTGGATACTTATTGGAATGGTTGCAGCAAGCTTTGCTAGGGCTTTTGTACCTGAGCATTTCTTTACAAGATTTATGGGACCTACTCTGCTTGGGCTAGCTATAACTCTAATTATTGCAACCATTATTGAAGTGTGTTCAGAAGGTTCTGCACCAATGGCTTTCGAAATATTTAACCAGACAGGAGCCTTTGGAAACGCATTTACTTTTCTTATGGCTGGTGTTGCAACAGACTATACTGAGATTGGATTGATATGGTCTAACATTGGAAAGAAAGCAGCTTTGTGGCTTCCGATAATCACGGTTCCTCAGATTATCTTGCTTGGCTACTTATTTAATCTATTTCTATAATTAAACTAGCCTTATAAACGTTTTTGTACAATAATTATGGCTTTTCAGCCATTTTAGGAGCTTCAGTTTCATGAGTAGAATATATATCGAAGTATAACTTCTAACCTTATTAACGATCAAGAGGTGGTTGAAAAATGACAAATATTAAACTTAAAACAAAAGGCATGCACTGCCAAAGCTGTGAGATGCTTGTGGTTGATGCTTTGGAAGAATTAGATGGAGTAAAGAAAGCAGAAGCTTCGTTTAAGACTGGAATGGTTTCTGTAGATTTTGATGAGTCTAAATTAAGCAAGAGCAAGATTGAATCTGTTATAAAATCGGAGGGATATTCTATACAATAAAATGGCCATAACAAAAAAGTTCAAAGCAAAAGGCATGCACTGCACAAGCTGTGAAAGGCTGATAGGTAAAACCATTAGGGAGCTTGAAGGAGTGCACAATGTAACTGTTGATTACCCTACAGAAACAGTTGAAGTGACATTTGATCAAGACCAAGTTCGTGTTGATGATTTACTGAAACTCATAGATGAAAAAGGATATGAGTGTTCCTTGATAGAACCCCCAGATACAACACCAACACAACCAGTTAAGCCTGCAGATTCAGATGAGTATTATTATTTCAATACGAAGGCGCTTGGAGTTATATTTGGAATACTAGGGATATTAGCAATAGCTTACTTCGGGTTTAAGTTTGCAGATGCAATCACCTTACCAGAAATAAGCCAGAACATGGGCTATGGACTTTTATTTGTTGTTGGATTGCTTACAGGATTCCATTGCATCAGCATGTGTGGAGGATTCGTTGTAGGTTATACTACTAAACATGTGCAGGAAGGGACTAAGGCCCATAAATCGCATCTGATGTATGCAATTGGGAAAGTTACATCTTATACAGTTATCGGAGCTGTATTTGGTCTTTTAGGTTCGATAATTGCATTTACACCTAGAATAAGGGGGTTTGCAGGAATCTTTGCTGGATTGTTCCTAGTTGTATTCGGACTAAATATGCTTAATGTTTTCCCCTGGCTTAGGAAGATACGTATAAAACTTCCATCATCTGTTAAGAGTTTTGTTGGGAAAGAATCAAGAGAACACAACAAGAGCCCATTAATAATTGGGCTGTTGACTGGTCTTATGATTGCTTGCGGGCCATTGCAGGCAATATATATCCTGGCTGCAGGAACAGGCAGCATGATTGAAGGGGCAAAGTTGTTGTTTGTTTTTGCGCTTGGAACTCTGCCTGTAATGCTGGGCTTTGGATTCCTTACAAGTTTTATATCAAAGAATTCAACGCGCAAAATACTCAAGGCTTCTGGAGCAATTGTAATTGTTTTGGGCCTAGTTATGATAAACAGAGGACTTGTACTTACTGGAACTGGACTTGACACCGGCTCTTTAGTTGGATCGGTTTCCGCGTCTCCGGTAACTGACCCAAGCAGCAATATTGCAGCTATTGAAGATGGCTATCAGATAATCCGTATGGATGTAACAAGGTATGGCTGGGAGCCTGATAAGTTTGTATTGAAAAAGGATGTTCCAGTAAAATGGATAATAAACGGCAAGGAGATTAACGGTTGTAATAATGCAATCCAGGTTCCAAAGTATGGCCTTAACTTCGATATAAAGCCGGGGGAACAAGTTATAGAGTTTACGCCTACAGAAGAAGGAGTTATAAGGTGGAGCTGCTGGATGGGCATGATTCCAGGAAGTTTTATTGTTAAGGACAGTATTGATGTGACTGATAAAGCAGCAGTTGAAAAAGAACTTGCTGCTGCTCCAGACCAGCCAAAAGGTGTCTGCGGGGGTGGAGCAGGAGGAGGAAGCTGCGGCTCACCAACCTGCGGCTCAACTACTGGCGCTGGCGGTTGCGGTTGCGGAGGTGCAAGATGAAATGTATTTCAGAATTTGAAGATATCACCTACGGAGGAGATTTATTTTGCAAGGCATGTGGCATGGATATCGGATTAAACCCGGTAAAAGTGAGTCGCAGAGGAAATATTGAATTATACTGTTGTGAGGGGTGCGCAAAACTAAAATGAAGAAAATAGACATTTCAATCGGAGGCATGCATTGCCAGAGTTGTGTAACTGTAATAGAGAGAGGACTCAATAAGCTAGATGGAGTACGGAAAGCAGTTGTTAATCTAACTACAGAGAAAGCAACTGTAAACTTTGACGAGTCCAAAATCAAAGACCAAGAGGTACTTAATGCTATAGTCAAAAGAGGCTTTAAGGCATCACTAATCCAGGGAAAGAGTAACGCAAAAGAAGACGCAAAAAAAAGAAAAGCAGAGATTAACCACCTTAAGAAGACATTCTATCTCAGTCTTTTGTTCGCAGTTCCCGCCTTCGTTATTGGGATGGTATTTATGTGGTTAAATATCATGTTACCTTATGATGACTATATCCTTTGGGCTTTAGCAACCCCAGTGCAATTTATTGTTGGGGCACAGTTCTATAAGGGCATGTGGGCGTCATTGAAGAATAAAAGTGCAAATATGGATACTTTAATCGCAGTTGGAACTAGCGCTGCTTACTTCTATAGCGTATATGCTGTTCTTTTCTTGCCAGGCACAGGCCAATATTTTGAGGCCGCTGCTATCTTGATTACTTTAGTTGTGATGGGAAAACTGCTTGAGGCAGTTGCAAAAGGGAAGACATCTGAGGCTATACGGAAGTTAATGGGACTATCCCCTAAGATTGCGACTGTGATAAGAAATGGCAAACAGATTAAGATTAAAGTTGATGATGTAAAAGTGGGGGATATAATCCTAGTAAAACCAGGAGAGAAAGTGCCT
>CAYUUH010000063.1:0-6571 GCA_964447855.1 uncultured Methanosarcinales archaeon
GGCAAAACTAAGTCTCTTGGAGCTTCAACAGTCTTTACAACCTTGTCCTTGCCTGCATAAAACTCGCACAATGCCTGCGCAAATGTTGTTTTTCCGTGGCCAGGCGCCCCTGCAATCAAGATTCCCTCTGCCTGCTCTCCAATCCTCTTCATAAGCTTCTCGCTGAGCTTGTAATCCTCAAGGTTCAGCTTTTTGACTGGCCGTACAGCTGTTATTTCCCATCCGTCTGAAAAAGGAGGAACAGTAATCACAATCCTGAAGTTGCCAAGCTGCACAATCGTGCTGAAATTTCTTTCAATCTCTACAAATCCGTCATTCCTTATCCTTGCTTCCTCGATTATCTCGTTGCTTATATCCTTCACCTGGTCCTGAGTAAGCAGCTTTTTTGAAAGCGCAACAAACTCCCATTTCCCAGGCATTCCCTTTTTTGCATAAGGCGCAACATTCTCCCTTAAATGGACGGACATGGTAGTTTCATCAAAATACTTTTCAAGGAGAAGCTTCTTCTTTGATGTATCCTGCGCAACAAGTATAACTTTGACCCCTCTTGCTTTTGCTGCCTTTGCCTGAACCCGGTCCCCTGTGAGCAGGACGGCAGTCTCTTCCCATGCAAGCTGCCTTATAGAAGCATCTATCTCTCCAAGGCTTGCAAGCTTAATCTCATGCGGGCTAGGCCTCTTTCCGGAATAAACCAGCTCAAAATCCCCTTTGTCAGCAAGGTCCCTGAGGGCCTTAAGCTCATCCAGCCCAAGAAATCCTATAGCCTTTCCCTCGTTTGCCTGATGCTCAAGCTCAGCAAAAACAGCCTCGTGGATTATTATCTTTGATACCTTAATCTCTTTTTTTGCCACCCTCTGCGATAAAATCCCTTCGATTATTACAGAAGTATCCGGTACAATCTTTTCGATTTCTTCAGTATTTGCCATATTCTCCTCTTTTCTGTTTTATTTGCTTTTGTATGGGTTTCCCTTTTATAAAGTTATTGCTGCCTTTCTTTGTTACGATGCTTATGACTACAATAAATACGATGGCTACTATCCCAAGCATATACACAAGGCGCTTTAGGTTTATGAATCCGAGGCCCATCATCATGGACTTCATTGCCACTGGAAGCCATTTATATCCAGGAACATCTGTAAGTGTTATTGTAAACTCTTTTGTTTCTGTATATTCATTGCCCAACTCATCCTCGAATTCCACCTGAACCCTGAACCTGTTCTCATTAAGCCCCAGGTCCATCGAGTTGGTGTTTATCTTGAATATGTTCTCTGAATGCAGCTCTTCCATCTGCCAGCTCTTTGCAAGATTTCCCTGGTATAGCTGGATACTCACTTTTTTCGGAGTGGATATCGATTCCTTATTCACTGCAAACTCTATGGAGAAGTCCTGGCCATAAGGAACACTTTCAGGATAAGTTAGCTTTTTTATAGAGACAGCAGGCCTGTCAAGCACAGTATACCTTACATATTCTGCCTTCGACACGTCTTGGTTCTGGGCGCTGAAAATAAATTCAAATGCCCCGGCACTTTTAGGATAAATATCAAACTCTCTTTTGGCTGTCTGGGTGATGCCTAAATCAATGGTACCACATTCATCTGCACCGCATAATTCAAGGCCTTGCAGCAGCACATTGCCTGTGTTCTTGATTGAGCACGAAACAGTTGCTTTATCGTTAAAGTAAAACTCAGGCTTGGTTATATTGCAGATTATATCTATATTCTTAGAGTATGTCTTCTCTTCTTCAGTCTCTTTCTGCTGTAAAAGATTTTCAATCTCTTCTTTTGAATAAACCTTGTTAAGCACAGCAGCCCTGAAGCTTGTATCTGTAGTTATGTTCCTTGTAGACCATACAACTATCGGGAAGGTATATATGCTCGTTTCCTTTAGATTCTCGTCGATGCTCACTGTCCAGTAAACTCGCCTTTTCTCATTAGGCTTAAGCAGGATGCTTTTGGTATCACAGCATCTTAACTGGACTTCTTTTGGCTTTGAAAGGTGAAGTTCTGTTGCATAATAGCTGTCTCCCAGATTCTCAACTAAGGCTCCAATCAGGTTGTAAGAGCCAAAACCGATTTCATCTTTAACAGGAAATGTATTGACCCTTATGTCCTGGTCAGGCTTGCCAATCATCTGTTTTACTTCAGCTTCTATCTTTAGGCTGCCTGTGTTTAATTCAGCGCTTCTCCCATACCATAGGTATTTTGTTGAAGGGTCATTAGCATCAGCTGATTTGTGAAGAGTTATGTGTGTCGAGTCAAGATATCCGTATTCTCCGTAAGTAACATCAAATGGAATCCAGCCGTATCCAGGGAAATAAATCTCTGCCCAGCCGTGGGCTCCCCAGTTTCCCTCTATCAATTCTGTGTAGGAAACTCCGGATATGAACCTCGCAGGAATTCCCAATGACCTCAGCAGGCCTATGAACAGATTAGTCATCTCGTCGCAGACACCATATCTTTCCTTTAGGACCCAAGAGGCCTTTTGGCTTACTCCCTGGGTTAATGTGCTTAAGTCATACTGTACATTCTTTTTTACCCAAACGCCTGCCTTGTGGACAACAACATAAAGGTCATCTTCACCAGAAGCAAGCTCTGAAGCAAGTTTTATTATCTCTGGATTGTCCGAGTCAATTGTTTCAGACGGCCTTGTGTAAATCAAGACGCTTGACGGAACGTCTCTTATAGGGAAGCTTACTTTTTCCTTTACTTTAATCCTGCGGTCATTGGTCATTATCTCTGAATTGACACTGAAGCCAAGCTTTCCTGCTTCAGGATTGTCCCATCTGAAGTTAATAGCTTCTCCCATATCATCCGGGGTTGGTGAGGTTTTCAGGCTTATGACATCCTGATTAATATCATCCTTGGGATAGAGAAACAAGTCTGCCTTGAGGTAATCAACTTGGTACTCTCCAGATGTAGGCGTAAGCTCAAGCTCTGAATTTATGCTCAAATCAACGATGAGGTTCTTCGAGTTGTAGATATCCTGTGAGAATGCTAGTGGCGCTAACAGCAACAGCATCAGCACCCATAAACTCTTTTTCATATACATCTTTTTTCAATCATGATATTTAAATATTTTGAATTGACAAACTTTAAATATGAACCTAGAATAACAATGCCATATGCCGCGGTCGCATAGCCTGGCCATTGCGGAGGATTGCTACGGGCTTTTGTTCGTATGAAACCTACAATGGCTTTCAATTATCCTCTGTCCGAAAGGGCACGGGAGTTCAAATCTCCCCCGCGGCGTTTTTATCTTTTTATACCAAACTTTTATAAATAGACTATCCTTCCTCAATACCAACTCTATAGCGGGGTAGGGCAGTCTGGAGTGCCCGAAGGGCTCATAACCCTTAGGTCGGTGGTTCAAATCCACTCCCCGCTACTTTCTTAACTTTATTTCTTTCTCTCAAGAATTCTATTCTTCACAAAATAATCAACCAAGAGTTCACCTGCAATCCTGTTGCCTTCAACATTCCAGTGGCCGTCGAGAGACTTTAACGAAACTCCAGAATCCTCTAGCTCTTCGATATGCTCTGCAATTCCAGGCATGCAAGTGATGTTTGACGCTTTGCAGAGTTCTATTTCATACTCACTAATTTCGTCCACACTGAACATATATATTGGAACATCTCCTGCCTTCTTTTTTGCCATCTTCATCATTTCTATTGTAACTTTCAAGGACTTATCTTTTAGCCAGCCATTTCCCCAGCCAATCCTGTAAACTAAATGCCCCTGATGGTACCTTTCTATAGCCCTAAGAGAAACAGAGGTATAATAAATCTCCATGAGGTCTGACAAGAACCTGGAACTTTTCCTTCGATTAGAGAAAGGCATAATATTCCTATAAACTATTTTGCCTTCTTCTAGGAAAGGCCTTAGCGTATTGGCGTCTCCATATGGATACCCATACCTGGTTATATACTCATAATAGTTGTCTAACCAGTCGTTATTGCAAAACTGCCAAATGATAATATCTGGGTTGATAATACTTATAAAATCATTCAAGACCATCAACTCCTGCAAAGAACCATATCCGCCCACACCAGAAACAAAGAGCTCGACAGGCAGATTTTCCTCGATATAAGCGTAATACTCTTGCCCATTGGTTACATAAGCCTCTGTAAAAGAATCACCTAATACAAGGACTTTCTTTTTTTTAGCGTTCAAATCTCCCCATCTCTTGAATCCATGGTCAAAAAAAGAGACATTGATTTCTCTTGTTTTATTTACATTTTCCTCGATTAGCCTTGCTTCTGTTGTGTTTATGGGATTATTCCACCCGTATTTGCTTATTGGCTTGTCTTCTCCAGGGCTGATAATCCTGGCCATTGCCTCAAGCACAACAAAGCAGACAACTGCAGTTATTAGGAACAGCATAACTTCTTTTCTTTTCTTGCGTATTGATTTTAGAGAGTTCTTTAATATTTTATATGATTCAGAAGGCTTGATGCAGATATAAATCCCTAATAGGAAAAATACTGCCTGGACTACTATCCCTATCCTGAAAACCGGTATAAAGTCATATAATACGCACCCAACTGAGAACAAAGATATGACAATCCCTATAGCCGGCATATAGTTCCAGTTCCGCATCTTTCTGGAGGATTAGCTACCCTATAAATGCTTTTTCATGAATAAACAAAGAATTACTGTATAGAAACCTTAGTTCCAAGGCTCTGTCCTGGCATGCCTTTCTCGAAAAGAGCCCTTACAGCACCATTTCTGCCGTGCTCTTTGGTTATCTTCCCTTTTATCTCTTTTCCGGCAGGGCTCTTCCATGTTACGCTTTTTCCAACCAGCTTTACAGCTGCTTCTTTCTTGTCAACACCAGACGGCTTTATAATCATCTGGTTTGTTGTCTGCGTGTCTCTGCCTCGCCTGAAACTTGCTATTAATCCATCCATACCCTCTGGAATTAGGGTTTTATTTAAAAAGCTTACCGTTGAGACTCTCTATAAGTTTATCTATCGACTTATATATAAGACCCATGTCGGGATTCTTTATATCTTTAAAATCTAAGTCTATAGAATATGGAAGAAGGTGCGCATATCCAGAAGAATGAGTAGCTTGACCAAACAAGGTTATAGTATTTGTATTGAAGGCATCTGCCAGATGCATTGTCCCTGTATCAGGCCCAATAACAAGCATAGACTCCTTGATTAAGTTCATTAGTTCCTTTAGGCTTGTTTTGCCTGCCTTGTTCTCAACATGGGGTATTTTATCATGTATTCTTTTTGCTACCTTTATTTCTTTTTCACTGTTTCCGACCAAGATAACTTTTATGTCGAGCTTTATTAAATATTGAATGATACTTATTTGGGTCTCACTGCTTAGGTCTTTATTCTCAGACCTTGAAGCAAGGCATACCAAGGCTTGATTCTTCCTTTTTCTCGAATGTTCTTCATCATACAGGTTATGGGTGGATATCTTCTTGCCCTCGATTTCAAAGAGCTTCTTGACATCATCAAACATATATGTTTTCGGCTCTGTCCCGTTTTTTTCACCCGTGCCTCCTTTTAGGTCAACGAGGTAATCCGGCTTAACTTTTTCTTCATTCACTTCCAATATTGGCCCTTTTCTGAATGATAATGCATAATATTTCAGAGGAAGACTTTCCGAATCAAGAACTATCGATTGCGTCAGGTGATGAGCCGGGATAACCTCAGAATAATCCTCAAATATGGCTTTGTTTTCTTCTGTTGCAAACACAATAACTTTAGAATACTTCGAGGATAAAAACCTCACAAACGGGGCAAAAGCAGCACAATCTCCCAATGAAGGATTAAGCACAGCAACAACAACATATTCACTAAAACTAATCTTGTGCCTTGCAATCTTCTTGTACTTCCCCTCAAGTTTTATGTTGCTGAAGTTAACTTTACCATCTTTGATTACAGCAGTATAGTCTTTTATCTGATAGTCATAGTCCTTTCCTACCCTAGATTCTACAACCTTGGAGAACTCCCCTATTATATTATCCATATGCTAATAGAGTCCGGATTGTATAAAAATCTTGAGGTAGATAAGGCTCATCAAAGCGTTCAAATATACAATTGTTATTAGGATAACACAGGTTTTTTATCTTAGTTATATAATTTATATAAATCATCAATATGCCACAGCAGCCGATATTAGCAGAGCGTTTTGAGCATCTTGCTAGGTTTAATAGCGGCAAGAAGCTAAGGGAAGTGCATCTTGTTAGAGAGAAGTCTAGCGGTTCTTTAGCAGTTCTTAAAGTATCTCCCCGTAATGATGGGGCTAGAAGGGATCATGATTATTCAGTGTGGGATTCATTAAGCCACCCTCAGCTACAGAGGGTAAGGGAGTGGGGCCCTGTAAATGGAAACGGACATGATTACGTCCTGGTAGAATATCTAGAAGGCGAAAGCCTGCTTTCACAGGCAAGGGCAGGGAAGCTCTCTGCCGCACAGATTATTGCAGCTTACATAACCCTGGCAGAACCTTTGAGATATATCCACCAGACAAAGGGACTTGTTCATGGAGACATAAAGCCAGATGATATCATAGTACATGGGCTTGAAACTAAGATTGCAGATTTAGAGACGTTA
>CAYUUH010000064.1:0-5078 GCA_964447855.1 uncultured Methanosarcinales archaeon
TAAACCATATTGTGTACGTACCGGATGAAGCGCAGCTGTAAATTGGGTCTTCAGCAATAGTTTCATAGAAACCATCATTGTTCAGGTCCCACAAATAAGCAATTAAAGCTAAATTTCCTGAATAAGAAGCAGAACCATTAAGCTGTACATCTTCTCCGACCATGCATCCATAAGGACCATTTGCTTCTGCTGAAGGAATCAGGTTGTTTATTGTGATAATCTCAGAGTAAATTGATGTGCTTCCATCCGAGTCTGTAACAGTCAGCGTGACTGTATTTGGGCCGCTATTGACAAATGTATGGGATGGGTTCTGGACTGTGGAGTTTGTTCCGTCTCCAAAATCCCAGTACCAACTTACTATCGCATCTACAACAGATACTGTGTTATCTATAAAGCTTACAACATCCCCTTGGTTCTGAGGAGCATCCGATACAAATGCAGCTGTGGGTGCAAGGTCACTTATCGTTACAGTTGTTGAGTCTGTTTCAATATTACTATTTGCATCACGGACTCCAAATACCACATCAGCTATCCTATTAGCATCACAATTAAAGATGTATGAAGGGTTGTTAGTCCATGGAGCATCCCATCCGCTGCCGTTAATGTCCCATGAATACTGGTAAGGTGGAAGGCCTTCTGCAGCTGAACCAGATAAAACTATTGAGCTCCCCTCATTACACGAATAAGGGCCATTTGCGTCTGCTTCTAACGGGTCCCATGTTCCGGGGCCATCGTTTGGGTCAATTATCGGGCCAAAACCTGGCCATGCCATTGCTGAAGGTATAATTATCAGGATGAAAACCAGAATTGAAGTGATAATTTTTCTCATATTATTTCCTCTCTATTGCTTATATTCTGCTAATGTAACCAATGCCGCACGTATCGCAGAATCTTCTCCTGGACCTAAAGGCATTGTTGAGCTTGAACTCTTGATTGCAAGATAATCTCCTCCGTTGCCAGAAGCGAAATCTCTTGAATCCAATAATCTTACTATATGCTCACTTTTGAACTGTCTCCCAAGTTCAAATAGCAGTGAAGGAACAACATAAACAGTTCCAGTCTTAGCGTCCATTAATGACCTTATAGCATCTGCATCCCCTAAAACAACGGTGGAATCAACTATCCCATTCATTTGAGCAAGGCTGAGGTCTGCTCGTTCATTAAAATATTTTTTGTTGTCCTGAGGTGTAAACTTCCTCGGCAGGCCTGCCCTCTCCCTTATGTCTCCTGACAACCTATCAGCTATCTCATCTATAGCATTTTTCACTTCTTCGTAAGTTGCTCCACTTAGAACAAACTCGCTTGTTCTCCTGCTATAATCCTGAGCTAATGATTCTTTTTCATTGTCAAACACTGGAATATGGGTTATACCTACCACTATCTCATAAGTTTCCCCATCTTGGTATTTTCTTGCAATGGACTCAAAAGCTTGGCAGATGGTAGCGCCTAGCGTCTTTACATCTTCATTCACGCTAATCTTTAGATAATCTGCCTGTTTTAGTAGATAAAGCATAGTCCTGAAATCATTAGCTGTGACCCTTCCACCCTTCGAAATAGAATCTGCAAGCTTATATGCCTGGTCACCTAAGTCATAGTGGGAAATTTTTGTGTCAAATGCATCCGTGGTGTGGATAACTTCTCCATTATGTCTGACTATCTGGGGAATGCCTTCTGTATCTTGGTTGACACATCCGAATCCTAATAGGCCGGTAGTCAGTGCAACAGCAACTGTTGCTCCTGCGCCTAAAGCAGCCTTACTCCTTCCTGAGGCTTCCTGCTCTCTTGAACTTTGGTCAGTTGATATCGTTTCTAAGTTTTTTTCTTGCATTTTATTAAGGGTTAACTAGGTAAAATCTTAATGGGCTTCCAAAGCCGAACATTATTGCTCCTGAGTGTTTGCTGTCAAGGTCTGAGCTTGCAGATAATGAGAAGATAACTCTACCTTTTGTTGAAGTAAGCCCTAACCTTACATTTCCATCTGATTCATATCCCCCAGATAAATCTGTAGATCTTACACCCTGTCCGCCGATTGTGAGATAGCCTATAGCCTTATTGTATTTCCCATACGATCCAAATGGAATAACTAAATCCCCAGCAATTGCCTGTTGTGCAAAATTGTCTATTAGTCCAGGCCATTTGCCTTCGAAGTAGCTATAATCAAGTGCAAGCCATACTCTGCCAAGTCTTTGGTCATAGTAAACTCCAAGTGCATTTACAGGATGATCCCCACTTACAGCTAGGTGCTCAAACTCACTGTTAATATTTGAAATGTCTGTGTTGAATCCGCGCAATCCAGCTCTCCAGAGGTCTTTTCTTCCAGCACCAAGCTCAATATATGGAGCCAATACCTGAGACCTTTCAACACCAATCCTGGAATCATACTTACTAAGTTCTCCAAGAATTCCTGCATCAATGTAGAATGAATTTCCTTTTCCTAAGTTAGTCATAAACTGAGCTAACAACTCCAGTCCGGAAACACTGAAGCCCATATCGCTATCAACAGTTCCTGCAGCAATTCCTGCTCTTGCTTCCAATGCAACACTTAATCTGCTGTCTGATGTAATTGGGCTTAATGTTCCCTTTGCCCTCAACTGAGCTTTTTGGCTTACAGAGTTTAGGTCTTTATCCTTTCCGCAATCAAGACCGTAGAATAATACTAATGCTTCGCGCTCAAGAAGTGGCCTTGCTATTCCATCTTGTTTTGTCAAGGCAGTTATATCGCTTGCCCTTCTAAGAACCTGGTCAGGCTGGTACTCTACCGGAGGCCTTAGTATTCCCGCAGAATCAGTTGTTAAAGGAACTCCGTGGTCATCCACACTTGTTGTAGCAAGCTGCTGATAACCGCAGCTTGAAAGAACGAATGCAAATAATGCAGCAGCTGTAGCAGCCATACCTGTTCTTTGATACATGCCTGGTGTTACTACAGTCGGTTCATATCTTGTGATTATTCGGGGCTTATGGCTTGTGCTTATCCTTAGACTATTAGCAATATTATTCTCAGACTCTAGAATTCTTGCGTTAGTTGCCTGCCATATAGTGTCCGGCCTATTGGTTCTAGGCGTGATTATATTACTATTACTAGAATAAAGGATTTTGCTCCTCTGTGCTAGATCTCTTACACCTTTTTGATTATTTGGTCTTATCTGTGGACCAGGTCTCATCAATTTACCCCCAAACACCAGTTTAACACCCTATTAATATCATTCTGGGAATTGTAAAACGTATTTAAAGGTTTCTTTATGTAACTATTGAGCGATAGATACACTTTAACTATACCAATTAAAAAGAGTTATAAACTTATTTTAACCCTTTCTGCACATGATTAACATAATCGGCGCAGGTCCTGCTGGCTGTTATGCTGGCTATTTGCTGGCTAAATCAGGATACAATGTCCGGATATTTGAGGAGCATTCTGAGATAGGCAAGCCGGTCCAGTGCACCGGGCTTCTCACAGACTCGATATTTAGACTACTTGACCTAGATGATTCTGTTATTATATATAGACTCAATAAAGCAAAGATTTGCTATGCGGGCAAGTGTTTCGAAACAAAACTCTCTGAAGTTGTGGTAGATAGAGCCAAATTTGACCTGTTTTTGGCAGATAAAGCCAAGAAGGCAGGTTGTGAGATACTTTTGAACCATCAGTTTATAGGAATCAATGATGGAAGAATCATTGTCAAAGAATTGAAAAACAATAAATTGAAAGAAATTGAGTTTAGCGAGAACGATTTTTTGATTGGAGCAGACGGCCCAAATTCTAAAGTAAAAGAAATCGTTGACAAAAAAACAAGATTATCTTACCTTATAGGCATACAGGCCAGAGTAACTACTAAGGCCGACAAAGGCACTTTTGCAGTTCACTTGGATAAAGCTCCAGGATTCTTTGCTTGGGTTGTTCCTGAGGGGAAAGGCATAGCCAGAATCGGGCTTGCAGCTAAGAACAAAACAAAAGATTATTTTGATAAATTCATTCAATCACTCAGTATACAAAAGAAAGATATACTCGAGATGCAGGGCGGTTTGATCCCGATATATAATCAAAACTTAGATGTACAGAAAGACAATATCTATCTTTTAGGAGACGCAGCAGGCCAGGTAAAAGCCACAACAGGAGGAGGAATAATCCCCGGATTGATTGCATCAAAGTGCCTTGCTGAGTCAATAGTAAAGAATAAGAACTACAAGGCGCTCTTGAACCGGAGATTGACAAATAGCTTACGGACTCATTTAAAAATTAGGAAGATATTGGATAATTTTACCGATATGGACTTTCAGCGCTTGATTAAGTTGTGTAACCAGGCAAAAGTAAGGAACGCCCTCAGCAAGACTGATAGAGACAATCCAATAAAATTAATACTATCTATACTCATAAGCGAGCCGAGATTCCTATTATTTTTGAAGAATGCTGTAAAAGCGTAACCTTTTTATTTCAATCTCTTTTCTTGCTACTTATATGGTCATGGAAGAAGAAAACAATGACGATGAGATTTCTATAGACTTTAGCAAGATTGCTGGCTTTTTTAAGAGGAAGAAGACTGATGCTGACAAAGTAAGGAAAGTTGAGGAAGAAGCAAAAGAAGTCAAAGAGGAAGTTCAGCATATGATCCATGATTCACAGCAGAAGGGAGAAACTATAAAAGAGCTCAAGGAAGATGAGAGAAAGATTTCTCAGATTCAGAAAGACCTCAAAAAAGATGAGCCGGTTGCACAGAGACTTGATGAAGAAGAAGTCGGACTGGATAGAGACCTTATGGAGGCAAAACGCGAGATAAAAGAGGTTAAAGAGGATATAGAGAAGACTAGTGAATCCAATGATGATGAGATATCTATTGATTTTACCAAAGTGAAGAACTTCTTTAAGGGATTGGGCGGCAGCGATAACGAGCCTAAGTCTCATAAATCCAGCGAAGAAGAATCAGACGATGAGCTATCAATTGATTTTACTAAAATAAAATCTTTCTTCAAGGGCTCTGGGAAGGCAAAGAAGAGTTCCTCAGATGAAGATGACTTAAATATTGATTGGAAAGGAATCGGAGATTTTGCAGTCAAATATAAGGTAGTGCTTTTACTTTTAATCC
>CAYUUH010000064.1:5088-6568 GCA_964447855.1 uncultured Methanosarcinales archaeon
GTCTGTCTTCTTAAGAGTTCAGCCAGCTTATCTGCCTATAACTGATGATTGGGCAGCTAATAATGTTAACAACTATTTCAAGAGCCAGATAAAGACCCAAATAGACCAACAATATCCAAATCTGCCGGACTCTAATAAACAGGCATTAGTCGAACGAGAGTTCCAGAAAGTGATATCAACTCAAAAAGAGATGGTAGAGCAGCAGGTCCAGGGGGCTTCTAATTATTTCAAATCAAGGCTGCAGGATGAGAATGGCCAAACTTACTTATTGGCAATAGATCCTTTCTTCTGGGCAAGGCATGCAAGGAATATTCTTGAAAATGGCCATCCGGGAGATGAATTAAGAAACCCTAAGACCGGGGAAGCATGCACTGAGATTGGAGAAAACTGCGTTCCATGGGACACACATATGTACGCTCCGCTTGGCAGAGCTGTTCCTCCAGACATGTTCCACGCTTATTTAGAAGCTTATGCTTATAAGTTTTTCAAAATATTCAACCCTAACTTAGATTTGCTTAAGATGATTTTCTTTGTACCTGTCGTATTGGCTGCATTATCGGTAATCCCTGCGTTCTTCATTGCAAGGAGAATAGGTGGAGACCTCGGAGGATTGTTTGCAGCTATAATAACTGCAATACATCCTGCTTTCTTAACAAGGACTGCAGGAGGATTTGCAGATACAGACGCATATAATGTCTTATTCCCCCTATTAGTCACTTGGCTGTTTATGGAAGCGTTTGAAACAAAAGATATTAAGAAAAAATGGATATTGGGTGCAGCTGCAGGGTTCTTAGTGGGTATCTACTCTTTAGCTTGGGGAGGATGGTGGTATATATTAGCGTTCTTGTTCGCGACACTGGTAGGTTATCTAGTTTATTACTGCTTATTACACAGGGATGAGCTTAAAAGCGGGCTGGTCAGCTTTGTCAGTAAACCAGGTATAAAGAACACAGCTTTATTGTTCTTGTGTTTTATGGGTTCTTCAGCAATATTTACTTCATTATTTACAGGATTCTCTAATTTCAAGAACTTCCTTCTAACTGGTCCGATAAGCTTCGTCAAGCTTAAGGAAGTAGGAATAACTACAGTATGGCCTAATGTGTTTACTACAGTTGCCGAGCAGAACGCATCTTCCCTTAACAATGTAATCTCCCAAATAGGGTTTAACAACTGGTTTTTATTCTTGGTGGGAATCTCCGGGTTAGTGCTGTCTACGATAAGGAAGAAGAATCCAAAAGTTAATTTTATAATCGCAGGTGATGGGGTTGCCAAAGAATCGTTGATCAAACAAATGCCAAAAGCTATATTTTTAGGATGCCTTGACCATGAAGAACTTTCCACCATTTATGCTTCCAGTGATGTTTTTGTATTTACTTCTGTCTCCGAAACATATGGAAATGTCGTAGCCGAGGCCATGGCATCGGGCCTGCCATGTGTGATAGCCAATGGCGGTGGTTCAGCGCACTTTATTGAGCACGGT
>CAYUUH010000065.1:0-6528 GCA_964447855.1 uncultured Methanosarcinales archaeon
TTATATGATGCAAAACATTCTTTTGGCTGGCAGAAAAGAGAAAACTTTAAATATAGATATAAACTTGATGTTACCATAATAACAAATTGTGAGGGTGGTCAAAATAGTAACTGTAAGCCATTTAGTGAAAAAAATTATCAACGACAAGCCTTTCCTTGAGGAGGCCCTTGGCCAGAAGCTTATCAGCTACGGCAATCTTGCTGAGCAGATAAAGCCGAAGATAGAGGAGGAGCTTGGAAAGGAAGTAAAGCATTCTGCAATAGTCATGGCGCTCAGGAGATATTCTGATGAGATTGAGACAGGCACTGCAAATTCTGCACCGTTTGACTACAGCTCTGAGATTACAATGAAGACCAATCTCTGCGATTTCTGCGTTGTGAAGAGCCCGAGCCTGCTCGCAAAGCTGAAGCAGCTTTACAGCATGGTCAACTTCGAGAGAGGAGACCACCTCAATGTAGTTATGGGTAATTATGAGATTTCTATAATCATAAACGAGAGGCACAAGGACAAGCTTGCGAAATTCCTTAAAGGAGAGAAGATACTTAGCAGGGAAACGAACCTTGCTGCACTCACTATAGGATTTAAGGGAGACTTCCTCCATACTCCGGGAATTATATTCAACGCAATCAGAAAGCTTGCATGGGATAATATCAACATCTACGAGGTCGTATCAACCCTTACTGAGCTTACACTCATCCTAAGCAAGAAGGACTCTATCAAGGCGTATGATTCTTTATACAATCTTGTTGGGAATAAGGAACCTAAGAAGGAAAAATAGAATTTAGTTTATATTTTGTTGATGTAGCTTACAACAAGAAATGTGATTATTCCTGCTACAAGTATAGATACGTTCACTATGAGCAGTATTGAAATCTTGTTATCTATCCCGTTTTCTTTTACGACAATACTCGTTCCCTTTCTGTTCACCTGCTGGCTTGTGGTTGCCTGAGCAGCCTGTGTTGGCTGGCTTGCTGTAGATGTTGTCTGGATTGTTGTGTAGGAAGTTGAGCTTGGAGGAGTGTATTGCTGAGAAGTTGATGTCGTGCTTGCTGCGCTTTTGGCGCTGCAGTCTTTCTTTAGAGGGACGCTTCTCCTCACGCTCGTTTCGTCTTCATTGCAATAAGCGTCAATATAGATATAATAAAGCCCCTCAGGCAAGTTCCCTATATCTAGATTCTCACTTACAGGGAATTCATTGCCTTCTTCAATGACCTGGTTAGGCCTCTCTACATACACCTCAGTTCCGATTATACTTATAATATATTTTAAATCACGCTCAACACGCCCGCCTGAGTTAAGAATATCAAAAGATACAGCTATACTAGTGTCATCACAGCCAATCACTTCTTTGCTTAGAGCCACATTGCTTATCTTAAGCTCGTCTTCAGGCTTTATAATCTTTAGCCTGTGCACATAAGCCCAGCTGTAGGATTCTCCGTTATCTGCCTGAGCATCTATATTAATCTCAAGATTATAATTATCATCATATGTTAGAGGAGGAATTCTGAACTCCATGCTTGCCTTGCCGCTGTCTTCAGGATTAATATTGGCATCACCATCATCTTTAAGATCTCCGCCCTTGTCAATCCCATCTATAAGGCCGTCAATTTCTGCATCAACTTCTATCTCATCTTCTTCAAGGTAATTATTATCAAAGAAAGCGACTATCTCAAGCTTTGATTCCTGCCTTACCTCAATTGTCTCGCCTTCGGTAAGGATATCAGTCTTGCCGTCAACTATTGCATGTATTGCAGTAAGCTCAAAGTCAGCAGCAAATACAGAGCTGCTTAATACAAGCAGTACAAAAGCAAATATAGCAATGTATTTTTTCATATTTTCCCCAACGTTAGTACTTTAGTGTAGTTAAAAGCGTATTATATTTAAAGGTTTTCTTGTAATCTGGCAGAATATAGGAAAATAAGAAAAAATGGGCTCAACGAGATTCGAACTCGCGACCTATTGCTCACTCCTTATTTATTAAGAGGCAATCGCTTTGGTCCTTATTCATCATAAGTCTAACCAGGCTGAGCTATGAGCCCATCTTATATGCCTCTTGATTTGGAAGAAACTCGACTTAAATTTAAAAACCTTTCTATATGATATTTGTTGCTAGGTTTCACTTTTTTGAAGAAGAGCCGTACAGAACCTTGATGATGAACATTTAGTATATATGCAGCGCCGTTTCTGCGGATTTCTGCAGTCTTTATCCCATTAGCATCCAGTATTTGTTTTATGGACCTGATGACCTCTTCACTATTCATCTTTATTTCTATATTGGCATAGGTGTACTTTCGTTTTTGGTTCTTATAGACCTTAGAATATCTACTATAAACGCTCCCGTCTGTGTCAAATACTCCCCTAATACATGCTAATGAGAGATTGCTGTTCCCCAAGATGCATTTAGGAATGTATAGCCTATCTTTTATGCCTGTTGGAAATCCTAACCTAGATATTGAATAAAAAATCCTTTTACTGACCGTCTCAAATCTTACTACATTATCTTTTCTCTTGAACCTGATACATCCGTCAATCCCAAAAACTTTTCTAAATATTGGTCTGATAGTGTTTCTGTAGTAGGGTTCATCATGGGTGTGCCCAGTTAGCAGAACACAATATTTGTATCTATTATCATAGCTAGAGAAATATCTAGATAGGCATCCGTCTCCAATCATCGCCCCGTAGAACTCTGCGAAACCTTTATTTATCTTGATACTTGGAGTTGATCTTCTTGCTCTTCTTCTTAAGTCTACCATGAATCCACTATACTATTCTTTATTTATATATTTCACGCGCGATTGACCAGTGCTAAGCATTTTCAAATACTCAGGCTGCTTCATGCCCGTAATCATATATAGTCGGCCTTACACCAAGCTTTGTTTTTGTCCAGTCTAGCAGCCTGCCATAGGCTTTTCCTAGAAATCCAAATGAAAGTGAGGCTATAGTTACAAAGGCAACTTTTGTTGACTCGATCCTGTTTGCATAGAGAACTCAGGCAGACATCAACGCGAGGAAGGGAAAGTTGGACACTGTTTCTATTATTGTCTTTTTCCATTCAGAACTTGAATCATTTGTATTAAACTTGGAGGCCAGATAATTCCTATGCAGGTTATAAGTGCAGTTTGCACCGAGACCTGTCCAGAAAGTTCGTATTCTTGCATCTATGGATTCTTGCGGACTCATGTCTACAGTATATCTTGCAGCAAACTCTAAACCCAGGAATAACTGCTGGAAAAAGCAGTTTGATGCTATATTTACAGCAAGATAATTTCTTACATAATAACTCGCCTTCCCAGCAAGTGTTTTTGATTTCTCAACATCCGGGGGTGCAGAATCTGCAATAACCTCTAACTCTGACTTAGTCATCTTCCAAGGGAGCCTGACTTGATTTATAAGAATTAACAAACAATTAAAGAACTCTAAACCATCTTGAGGTTTCCAGTAATCTTGTCAATCTTTTTCTCTTCATCAGGGCCTATTCCCAGGCAGGTTATTGTTCCTGGCTCCACTACTGTGTGCCCTGCATCAGTCACAAGGGAAACAACAAGCCCTGCATCTTCTGCAGTATCTTTATACTTCAAAAGCTCATCAAGGTTTTCTACTCTGAGAACTATCTTTTTCATGCCTTCATCTTTCCAGTCAGCAATCATTGCATTGCTGCTTTTGAGAAGGGCTCCAACAGAAGCATGGCTTACTTGTGCAGCTAGCTTTCCTTTAGGCAGCTTTAAGTCATGCCTTACTAATATTACCTGTTTTAGTGACATACACTAAATCTTTGTGTATCTGTTTTTATACTTTTCGATGGTAACCAGGATGTCCCTACTTGGAGTTCCTAATAAACCTTTAAATAAACCAATTACCTATTGGCAATCATGAAAGAAGAGAAGACGTCATTCAGGTTTTCCAGTAAGCAGTTCCCAAATATAGAACTCCCAAACTGGATGAAAGAGCCTAAGTTTTTCGAAGAAGATCTAGATTTCTAGCTTTTTGCCGTCTATCGTTATCACAGGGTTCTTGAAAACTTGGTCGAGATGAATCAGGGAGTATATAGAGCCCCCGAACCAATAGTTTGAGCCAAGGCCGATATGGGCTGTTCCAAGCGTTTTTTCGTCAACGACCATGGAACCTATGATGCTTGCCTTGGGGTTCATTCCTATACCCAGTTCGCCTACCCTTCTTACAGAGTTAGGATGCTTTGATTTTGATGCGGCCCAGTTGAGCGTGCTCTCAAGTTTTTTAGCCTCATCACCGCCTTCAATCTGCACAACGCTTCCATCCTCTATAGTGAGCGTTATCGGGTCCTTTATGATTAGTGTATGCTTATGAGTCCTTGAACTTCCGTCAATCACTACCTTTCCTTCAGCCCTTTTGCCGTTTATAGGCACAAACACTTCTCCTGCAGGAAGATTTCCTCCAGAACCCGGAACCGTGTAGATTCCGTCTGAAGAAACAGCCTTCATGCCCTTAACGTTATAATGGAAATCTGTTCCGGCTGAGGTGGTTACATGTATTTCTTCTCCTCCTGTAATTGCCTGCTTTATCATTTCCTGCTGAGTCTGCAACGGCTTGTAATTGATGTCTATTGCGGATATGACTGCATCTGTCTGCGAAGTTGACAAGTCACCAAGGCTCATAGCAGAAACAAACCTGAAATTCTTCTTTACGCAAAGCTTCCTGAAGCTCTTTCCGAGGTCTTCAAGAGCACCAAGCTTGTCAGAAGCAGTTATTATCAGGACACTGCCATCCTCAAGAGTTTCAAGAGAATTAATCACATCATCATCAGCCTGATGCCCCCTGTTTTTGATATCCTGCATAACAAGCTTACTGTTCAGCCTGAGGGACTCAGAAGCAAGGTAATAGCCTGCAGACAGCACAGCAGAGACCCTTTTGTCTTCAACTCCGGTGTCTCCGATAATCAGGACTTTTTCGTGCTGAACATTCAGGCAAGGTATAAACACGTTCTTAAGCGAGAGAGAAGCGCTTTTGGCAAGCTCGTAAAGATTGTTATTCCTAACCCACTCTAAAGATTGTACTGTCTCCATAATAGGTTCTATATGGAGAGTAATTTTTAAACTTTTTCGTTTTAAAAATAAGAAGAACTAGGCTTCAAGCTCTTTTATCCTTTCCTTGATATTATTGATAGTCTTGGAGTTGTCCTGCTGATTTAGCAAAGAACCGCACTCAGGGCACTTGAACTGGAACTCTGTAGCCTGGTCAAAGTCAAGCCTTGCACATGCTCTTGTGCATATAAAGAAATTTCCATGGTTCTCTTCTTCACGCTTTAGCTGCTCCTTAAGCCTTTCAAGCTTTTCTACCTTAAGCTTGTCTATCAGGTCATTTATCCGTTTCCGATTGAATGTCCAATAGCTGATATACCATCCTTTCTTTCGGTCTTTCTTCCTGATATATGAAGCTATGTTAAAGTCATTAAGCTTGTAAAGTATATGCCTTGTGGTCTGCATGTCAAGCTTTGTTTTTTCAGCAATGATAAACTCAGAAATATTCTTCCTGTCTTTTAGGTATTTTACTATGGCTACTCCTGCCTCTCCTACAATGTCTTCTACAATCTCGAACATCTTTTTGTTTGTCAGTACCATTTTTCGATTAAGCCCCCTACCAGCATACACCTTTTTTTAAAACAGTATAGAACCAGTAAGGTTCAACTATTATTTCTCTGTGATAACTTATATATAAATGTTTCTATTTTTAAATTTTATATAATTTTCTATAACTACTATTTAGTAGTTACAAAACGAAAGGTTTATATAGTAGCTCTGCTCATATATGTATAGTTTATGTATAAATCATATTGGGGGTTAAATGAAGCAGTTTACACTTACTAAAAGGATAGCCAAGCATGGCTCTCAGTCTATAATTGTAATACCTAGAATATTGGAGGACGAGCTTAAGCCAAAGACGATAGTCAAGCTGACTATTGACATTATAAAAGCACCGACAAAATGAACAAGGAAGCACTTAACAAGTTAGGGAACATAAACGAATATGAAGACTTTGACCAGCTTTTTACTATTTTTAAAAATATCGAGCTAGTACTTAAGCTAAAAAAGAAAGGATTTAAATCTGACAATAAGTTTGCAGGATTCAAGGCGTCTTAAATGGTATACCACTCACATGGCGGACCAGGGCATGTTGGATATAGCAACGGCAATGCAGGCCCTAATGATGCGTATTTCGACGGCCATGAGGATAAGGACCCTTTCTCGCATTATAAGGATAATGATTACAAGAACGGCAAGTCTTCAGATTATCACTCAAATGATTCAGAGGACAACCATGAAAGCTCAAATGAGGAAGATGGTCATGAGGATACACTTGCGGACAGCATAAAGAGAGAAGAACATAAGGCTGAGAAGGGTTCAGGCTCAGTTAACCTTCACAAGAAAGCTGCTGAAGAGCTGGTTCATGAGCATAAGCTAAAATCTAACCTCCATTCAGAGGCTCCAAGTAAAAAGGCAAAGGACCTTAAGTCAATCGATGAGGCAATAAAAGAAGCTTCTAAAGAGAAGAAAC
>CAYUUH010000066.1:0-6477 GCA_964447855.1 uncultured Methanosarcinales archaeon
TATTGATTGCGGATGCAAGAACAATATAATCAGGAACTTCCTCAAGAGAGATGTCACAGTAATAAGGGTCCCATGGGATTATGACTTTTTTAAGTTCAAGTTCCACGGACTGTTTATCTCTAATGGTCCAGGAGACCCGAAAAAAGCAGATATAACCATCAAGAATATAAGAAAAGCGCTGAAGATGAATATACCTACATTTGGTATATGCCTTGGCAACCAGCTTCTTGCGCTTGCAGCTGGAGCAGATACATACAAGCTAAAATATGGCCATCGTTCACAGAACCAGCCTTGCAGAGAAGAAGGAACGATGAGGTGCTATATCACTTCTCAGAATCATGGTTTTGCAGTTAACTCAAAAACACTTCCTCCAGACTGGGAGCCTTGGTTCAGAAATGTAAATGATGGAACAAACGAAGGGATAAGGCACAAGAAAAAGCCTTTCTTCAGCGTCCAGTTCCATCCAGAAGCTTATCCTGGCCCAACAGACACCGAGTTTTTGTTTGACAGGTTTATAAGTATACTAAAGAATGGCAAGAGAAAATAAGATAAAAAAAGTAATCCTGCTCGGAAGCGGAAGCATCAAGATAGGCGAAGCTGGCGAGTTTGATTACTCTGGAAGCCAGGCAATCAAGGCTATGAAAGAGGAGAAGGTAGAGACTATACTCATAAATCCCAATATAGCAACTATCCAGACCTCAGAGCACCTTGCTGACAAGGTTTATTTCATCCCGATTAACCCTTACTTTGTAGAGAAAGTTATCCAGAAAGAAAATCCTGATGGTATACTCTTAAGCTTTGGAGGCCAGACTGCGCTAAACTGTGGTGTTGAGCTTGACAAGCTTGGAATCCTCAGAAAATATGATGTCAAGGTTCTCGGAACTCCTGTAAAATCCATAGAAGACACTGAAGACAGAGACTTATTCGTAAAAAGGCTTGCTGAAATCGGGGTAAAGGTTCCTGAAAGCTTTGCAGTGGGTTCCTTAAATAATGCGATTAAGGCTGCAAAGAAAATAGGCTACCCAGTTATGATCAGGGTTGCTTATGCGCTTGGCGGAAAAGGATCAGGAATAGCTTATAACGAGCCTGAGCTGATAGATATCGCAAAGAAAGCATTCTCATTCTCGACCCAGATTCTTGTTGAGAATTATCTTGGAGGATGGAAGGAAGTAGAGTATGAAGTTGTAAGGGACTGCTATGATAACTGCATCACTGTATGCAACATGGAGAACTTTGACCCTATGGGAATCCACACAGGAGAAAGTATAGTTGTAGCTCCATCGCAAACACTTACTAATTCAGAATATCATAAGCTTAGGGCTATGTCTATAAAGGTCATAAGACATCTGGGAATAATCGGAGAATGTAATATCCAGATTGCGCTTGACCCAAAATCAGAAGAGTACAGAGTAATAGAAGTCAACGCAAGGCTCAGCAGGAGTTCTGCTCTTGCATCAAAAGCTACAGGTTATCCTCTGGCGTTTATAGCAGCAAAGCTTGCATTAGGCTATTCATTGATGGAGCTTTCAAACTCTATCACTAAGAAAACAATGGCATGTTTTGAGCCTGCCCTGGATTATATTGTTGTAAAGATTCCAAGATGGGACCTTCAAAAGTTCAGGCGTGTTGCAAAAGAGATTGGTCCGGAAATGAAGTCTGTCGGGGAGATAATGGCTATAGGCCGCAAGTTTGAAGAAACTCTACAGAAGGCGATAAGGATGCTTAATATCGGAATGAACGGCCTTGTGTGTAATAAAACTGAACTTGATTACAAAGGCCTTGAGCTGGAGATAAAGACTCCAACTGACAGGAGAGTATTTGCGATTGCAGAAGCAATAAAGCGCGGCTTCAGCATCGACCATATCTATGAGCTTTCCAAGATTGACAAATGGTTCCTTTACAAGATAAAGAACATTGTTGAGACTGAAAAGAAAGCAAGGAAGTGCAAGAAGATATCTAGGATGAACCAAGACCTGATGCTTGAATGCAAGCAACAGGGATTCTCAGACAAGCAGATTGGAATCATGCTAAACTCCGAAGAGCTTACTGTCAGAAAGGCCAGAAAGGAATGGAATATCATCCCAAAGATTAAGCAGATTGATACTTTGGCTGCAGAATACCCTGCAAAGACAAATTACCTCTATGTCACCTATAATGGGGATTCTGATGATATTGAGTTTAGTGATAAGAAGCAAGTGATAGTCTTAGGCTCAGGAGTATATAGGATAGGAAGTTCTGTAGAGTTTGACTGGTGCTGCGTAAGCACTGTGCTGGCCCTGAAAAAGCTTGGCTACAAGACGATAATGATGAACTATAACCCTGAGACTGTAAGCACTGATTACGACATATGCGACAAGCTGTACTTTGACGAGCTAAGCTTTGAGGTTGTGGCTGATATATATGAAAAAGAAAGCCCGATTGGAGTCATAATCTCTATGGGCGGACAGATACCAAATAATATCGCTATGAAGTGCCATGAAAATGGAATCAGGATACTTGGAACCTCTCCATTATCCATTGACAGTGCAGAGAACAGGCATAAGTTCTCAGCCCTTCTTGATGAGCTAGGCATAGACCAGCCAGCATGGAAAGAGCTGACTAATATAAGAGAAGCAAGACGCTTTGCAAAGAGTGTTGGCTACCCAGTGCTTATAAGGCCAAGCTATGTGCTTAGTGGCGCAGCGATGAATGTAGCCCTGTCTGAAAAAGATTTAGATACTTATCTAAAGAAAGCAGCAGACGTCTCTGATGAGTATCCTGTTGTGATAAGCAAGTTCATAACAAATGCCAAGGAGATTGAGATAGACGCAGTTGCTTCAAAAGGAGAGCTTATTGTGTGGGCTATTTCAGAACACGTCGAGAATGCCGGAGTTCATTCAGGAGACGCTACAATGGTCCTTCCTCCCCAGAACACTTACATCGAGACTATCAAAAGGATAAAAGTCATTGCAAAACAGATTGCAAGGTCACTCAAGATAACTGGGCCGTTTAACATCCAGTTTATAGCAAAAGAAAATGAAGTTAAAGTCATAGAATGCAACCTAAGGGCATCGAGAAGCTTCCCATTTGTCTCTAAGGTATCGAAGGTTAATTTCATAGACCTTGCAACAAAAGCAATCATGAACAAAAAGATTGCAAGACCTAAGGTTTCAATCCTTGAGCTGGACTATGTAGGTGTAAAAGCCCCTCAGTTTTCATTCTCAAGGTTGAAGGGTGCAGACCCTGTGCTAAGCGTAGAGATGGCATCAACTGGAGAAGTGGCCTGCTTAGGAGATGACCTTGAAGAAGCATTCCTTAAATCGCTTATCTGTACTGGGATAAACATTCCAAGGAAAAATGTGCTTGTAAGCATCTCAGGAGATGAAAACAGGTACAAGCTGCTAAAATCAATAATAGCCCTCCAGGAAAATGGATTTGAGATATATGCAACTGAGCACACATCTAAATTCCTTGATGAGCACAAAATCAAGAACACCATGGTATACAAGGCGCATAATATGCACAAGAAGCTGAATATAATAACTCTCCTTGAACAAAGCAAGATTGGGCTTGTTATAAACATCCCTGAAGATGGCTACAACAAGATCCAGCTTGAAGATGAATACGAGATAAGAAGAAAGGCTGTTGATTTTGGAGTTCCTTTGCTCACAAACCTTCAGATTGCAAGGCTGTTCGTCCAGTCCATACTTAAATACAAGGTAAAAGACCTTAAAGTGAAGAGCTGGGACGAGTATAAATAAAACCAATAAATTTATAAACAATAACTCCCGAGTATAGTCTAAAAAGGGGGTAAATAAATGAATTTCAAAGGACGAGATATCATATCCATTAGGGACTTTTCTAAAGAGGAAATTCTTTACATCTTAAAGATTGCCAAGAAGATGGACAATGACTCCAATGGCAATATGCTGAAAGGGAAGGTTTTAGCTACATTATTCTTTGAGCCTTCGACAAGAACCAGGCTTAGCTTCGAGACTGCAATGTGCAGGCTTGGAGGGAGCGTTATAGGATTCTCTGAGCCCGGAGTAAGCTCAATCAAGAAAGGGGAAACGCTCTGGGATACAATAAAAACAATTAACGAGTATGCTGATGTGATTGTCCAAAGAAACCCTACTGAGGGTGCAGCAAGGCTTGCTGCAGAAGCAGCTGATATCCCAGTTATTAATGCAGGTGATGGTTCAAACCAGCATCCAACACAGACTCTTCTTGACCTGTATACAATTCAGAAAAACAAAGGAAAGCTTGAGGGCCTTAACATAGGGTTCCTTGGAGACCTAAAATACGGCAGGACTGTGCATTCGCTTGCAACCGCATTAAGCCATTTCAAGAGCACAATGTATCTTATCTCTCCAAAAGCCCTTGCAATGCCTAAAAGCTATCTTGACGAGCTGGATGAAAAGAATATTAAGTATTATGAGACGGAGTCTCTTGCAAATGTGCTGAAAAACCTGGATGTGCTTTATGTGACCCGTATACAAAGAGAAAGGTTCCCAGACCAGATAGAGTATGAGAAATACAAAAACGTTTACCAGATAGATGAGTCAATACTAAAATGCGCAAAGAAAGACCTGAAGATTATGCACCCTCTTCCAAGAGTAGGAGAGATAAGCAAAGATCTTGACGATGCTCCAAATGCAATATACTTCCAGCAGGCAGGCAATGGTATTCCAGTAAGAAAGGCACTTCTTGCCCTGGTGTTAGGTAAAATAAAATGAAAGAACTAAAGGTAAGCGCAATAAAGGAAGGAACTGTAATTGACCATATCCCTTCAGAAAATGTGTTCAAAGTAGTAGATATCCTTAACTTAAAAGAGCATGATGGTGTAGTCTCTGTTGCAGCAAACCTGACGAGCAAGACAGTCGGCAAGAAAGGCATTGTGAAGGTTGGCGGGAAAAGCCTAAGCGAAGATGAAGTAAGTAAAATCTCGATAGTTGCCCCAAAAGCTACAATCAACATAATCAAAGAGTTCCAAGTAAAGAAAAAGGAAAAAGTAAAGATTCCTGAAAAGTTTGTTGGAGTTATAATATGCTCTAACCCGAACTGCATCACTAACAAGGAAAATGTGAAGACCTCATTTAGTGTTGAGAATGATGACCCTATCCGGGTAAGGTGCGCGCATTGTGAGCGCACGATGGAATCGCCCAATATAGACGTCATTTAGTCATAACTCATGCTGTCCTATGTTACAAACAAAGATATGCAAAGTTAGTTTGGAGAATCCTACGGTTCTTGCTTCTGGTATTCTCGGTGTTTCTGGAAAGCTTATGGTCAGGGTTGCTCAGAACGGAGCAGGCGCATTGACCACTAAATCTGTGTTTCTGGGAGAAAGGGAGGGCCATAACAACCCTTCAGTGCTTGCCGGAAAAGACTATGTGATAAATGCAGTAGGCCTTTCCGGGCCTGGGGCAGATGAAGAAGCTGAAGAAATTAGGTATATCAAGGAAAATTCAACTGTTCCAGTTATAGCCAGTATCGCTGGCGGTGAAGTTAAGGAGTTTGGGAAAGTGGCCAAGAGAATCTCCCTTGCGAGTCCTGATCTTATCGAGGTAAACATTTCATGCCCTAATGTGCAGTCTGAGTTTGGAAAGCCATTTGGCACAGACCCAGAGCTTGCATCAAAAATCACCAAAGAAGTCAAGGCAAACACTGGAATCCCGATAATAATCAAGCTAACTCCAAATGTTGAGAGTATAGGTGAAATAGCAAGAGCAGTTGAGAAAGCAGGCGCTGATGCTATATCTGCTATAAACACCGTAGGGCCTGAGAATCTTATGAACAAAAAGACGGGCAAGCCTTACCTTGCAAACAAGGCAGGAGGAGTGTCAGGGCCTAAGATTCTGCCGATTGCGCTGGAGAAAGTAATGGAGATATATGATAATGTTGAAATCCCTATAATAGGGATTGGCGGAATAACCTATGGCAAAGACGCAGTTAAGATGATTAAAGCAGGAGCTTGTGCTGTTGGAATCGGCTCTGGGGTCTATTTCAGAGGCATGGATATTTTCGCAAAAGTCTGCAGTGAAATAAAAGAGATAATGAAAAAAGATGGATTCAAATCAATTGAAGAGATGATTGGAAGAGATAATAAATAGCAGATTAAGATGGAACTCCCAAACATAGTTGAAATCAAGGAAATAGTAAAAGAAAACTACAAGGTAAAGACTTTCTATTTAGATTTGACCCTCAAGGCAACTCCTGGCCAGTTCGTCATGGCATGGATTCCAGAGGTTGATGAAAAACCATTCACCCTGTCCAATATCGGCAAGAATATCGCTATAACTGTTGAAGAAAAAGGCAGGTTCACAGAAAAAATGTTTGAGCTAAAAGAAGGCGACACAGTTGGAATCCGAGGACCATATGGGAATGGATTTAGTACAAAAAATAAAGACAATGCATGTGTTGTTGCAGGTGGAATGGGTGTTGCTCCTTTAGTCCCACTGATAAACAAGCTCAATAATCCGGAGATAATCTTCGGAG
>CAYUUH010000067.1:0-6419 GCA_964447855.1 uncultured Methanosarcinales archaeon
CGGAACATGGCAGGCTGAGAGTGTTGGTATGGCTGTTGCTAATGGAACTTCAAATGCTTACAATTTCATTGGTCTAGCTGATGGAAATTATATATGGAACATAATGTGTTCAGACGGAACAAATGCAGCTTTTGCGCCTGCTAACTATAGCTTTACAGTTGATACAACCATTGTTGATGCAATCGCACCAACGATAACGCTTGAACTTCCAGCTGATTCAAGCACAGATGTTGATGGAGATGTTACAATTCAATATAGTGTTAGTGATGACATTGCTTCAAGTTTGAATTGCAATATTTACTCTGATACAAGCGGAGCATGGGGCCTTGATATTGTACAGAATAATATTGCTAACGGAAGCTCAAGCAATTATAACTACTTATCACTAGTTGATGGAGCCTACACCTGGAATGTATTATGCAATGACGGAACAAATTCAGCTTTTGCAGCTGCTAATTATACATTTAGCGTAGCTATTGCAGACACAACTCCACCAGCAAGCGTAACTGGATTAAGCTCACCTTCACACGGAGTCAATTATATCTATTGGAACTGGACAAATCCAGCAGATGCAGACTTCAGCGAAGCAATCGTATATATTGACGGAGTCAATGTAGCTAATACAACTAATAATTATTACAACGCAACAGGATTAGTTCAGAACACAGCATATACTATAACAGTCCACACAAAGGATGCAACTGGTAATGTAAACAGCGCTGATGTTAACAGCACAGTCACAACTGATATTGCGCCTGATGTGACTCCAGCAACAATAACTCTACAGCTTCCTCCAAGCGGAAGCACAGATGTTGATGGAAGCGTAACAATACAATACTATGTTGTTGATGACAGAGACACAAGCATAAACTGCGATGTTTATTCTGACACCACAGGCTCATGGCAGGCTGATGCTTCACAAGTTGTTGCAAACGGAACTTCAAACTCATATAATTATCCTTCACTAGCTGACGGGAATTATATATGGAACGTAATATGCAATGACGGAGCTAATTCAGCATTCGCAGTTGCTAATTATACCTTCAGTGTAAATACAAGTGTTCCAGACACTGTTGCACCTACTGTTTCACTAACAAGCCCAGCTAACGGAAGCGTTAACACAGGAAGCACAGTAATCCAGTATAGCGTAACTGATGATAAGGCCCCTGCTTTAGTATGCAATGTCTACTCTGACAGAAGCGGTTCATGGCAGATTGACACAACCCATAATGTTGCTAACGGTGGCTCAAACTCATACTCATATGTAGGATTGACAGATGGAACAACATATACATGGAATGTTCAGTGCAATGACGGAACAAACAGCGCATTTGCTAGTGCTAATTATACATTCAAGGCAGACACGACAGGCCCATCAATAACAATTGTAAGGCCATTAAGCCAAACTTACACTACTGCAGTTATCCCAATCAATATAACAACCAGTGATTTGAACGGAGTAAGCCAGGTAGTGTATAACATAGACGGCGGGGCTAACTCAACATATAGTGGACCTACCACAAGGATTCTTGCAGACGGCTCACACACAATAAATGTTTATGCAACAGACATTGTTGGAAACCAAAACTCAGCAACAAGAGCTTTCAGCATAAAGACAACTGGGGATGTAAATGGACAAGTTACAGACGGAGCTTCTGGACTGACTGGAGCTAATGTTTCAATACAAACAACCACAAAGTCTGCTCTTACAGGCGCAGGAGGAAATTACAATATATACAATGCCTCAACAGGAGCATACTCAATAACAGCTATGCTTTCTGGGTATCTGCCTCAGACAAAAACAGGCCAGGTAATTGCAGCCAACCAAGTTACAACAGTAAATTTCGTGCTGACACAGACTGGAACAATAAATGGAACGATCTACCAGTTCTTCAGCCCTACAACCCCCATCAGCGGGGCAACTGTGACTGCAATGATTGGAGCAACAACTTATGGTGTTGATACAACAGATGTTAATGGAGAATATTCAATAGGCAATCTGCCTCCTGGAAACTATGATTTATATGTAAGCCATCCAAGCTACACTCCGACATCAGACCCACTTAACAACTTGCTAAGCGGAGAGACAAGAACACTTAACTTTTACCTATGGTAACTAAAATGAAAAACAATATCCTAAACAAAGCATTGTATCTGATGATTTTGCTAGTTATAATGCCAATTGCTTTAGCAGGCTCATGGTCAGGCTATGTGCTTGATGAAAGTGATTCTCCATTAAATGGGGTAAATGTATCTGCATATGATGCAGGAACAGACGCTTTTGTCAGCTCAACACTGACTGATGCTTCAGGATTCTTTAATGTAACTGGCGTAACCACATCAGCATACCTAGTTTCAAGATTAACTGGATATGATGCAGACACAACGCAGGACTTGCCTCCAGCAGGCTCAAATGATTATATCTTGCCATTTAATATTACACTTGCTTTGTCAAACGCTCCTGGAGGAATTTCAGGAACAGTAACAGACTTAGCAAGCTCTCCTCTTAATGGAGCAACTGTGAGGGTTCTTCAGGGCGGAGTTGAAGTTAATAACACTACAACAAATGCAGCAGGAGCATATACCTTAAGCGGATTAAGCGATGGAACATATGATGTTGAAGCTTCACTATCAGGATACCTTTCACAGACAATAACTAATATAGTTGTTAATCCTGGCGCAACAACAAGCGGAACTGATTTTGCTTTAGATGTGCCTCCAGTATGCACGGATGCAGACTCAGACGGCTACGGAGACCCGCTAGGAAACTATGGTATCGCAAATGGCTGCACTTACGATGGAACAGACTGCAATGAAGCAAATGCAGCCGTAAATCCAGGAGTTTCAGAGGCATGTGATGGAATAGACAATGACTGCGATGGAAGCATTGATGAAGGGTGCAGCACCAGCAATACTGATGATGACGATGATGATGGAGGAAGTTCAAGCAGCAGGTCATCTTCTGGAAGCAGGCTAAGCTTATACCAGATACCTATCGAGTTTACAGAAGAATTCGACGAAAATGGAGAAATAATCAAAGAGCTTCACAGAATCAATATATTAAATTTCAACCTAGATGATGGAGCACACAGGCTTGAAGTGCTTAATGTGTATGTTGACAAGGTAACATTCACTATAAGCAGTGGAAACCCTGTAAGCTTTGAGCTGTTTGAAAAACAGACCAAGAAGTTTGACCTTAATGGAGACGGATTGTATGATGTTTCAGTTACATACCTTGAGAGAGCTTTCTCAAGAATAAAGGTTATGATTAAAGTACTTGAAGGTGCTTCAGAGATAACAAATGCAGCAACAACAACGCCTGCACCTCCAGTAATAGTCGCCCCTCAGCCAACAATATCAGAGCCTCAGATTAAGGCTGTGGATTCAGGCGCTGAGGAAATAACTGGAAGCTTCTGGCTTGCAGATTTTATAAAAACATCAAAAGTTGGATTGTTTGTAACTCTGGGAATAGTTCTTGGAGGAGTTGCAATCTATTTTATTTTTGTAAGGTCTAAGATAATCAGTGTATATTGATTTTTAGGTCTACATTAAGATGTTTTGCTTCTTTTTCAATATCTGACTTTGTCTTTTCTAGGTTTATCTTCTTTAGCTCTTCTTTGGAATTTTCCAGGCTACGTTTTTTTGATTCTATCTGCATAACTGCCTTTTCTAACTTTGAATTTATATCTTCAATATGCTGCTCGATATCGCTAGCATCTATGCTTCTGCTTAAACTGTTTAGCTTAGACTTAATTCCATCATATTTATCCTTGAAAGAAACAAAGAACTCTTTAGTTAACTTAGCAATTTCTTCAATAGTCTTGTCCTTTTTCCTGTCCTTTAGGTCCAGTTTATCATTGCCTACGCTGGATCTCACCTTATCCAGTATCTCCAGTATTTTTAGTTCCTTATCTTGTTCAAGAGCGCCTACTGGATTGTCCAAGTATTCCCCAATAAGATCCTGATTTTCAAATGCTATGCGGTGAAATTTCTTAAGTGATCTTTCTAATATCGCAAAAGAATGTATCAGCTCTTTTTTGTGCTCATTGAATTCCTTAATAATCTTATTCTTTTCTTCCTTAAGTTTCTGAAGGCCGGCAAACTCCTTGCTCTCAGTTATAATTCTTAGTTCCTGCTCACTTGACTCTTTATCCTTAATTAATGCTGAGATTCCATCTTCAACTGAATTTATGCTTGATATCAGCTCTTTTTTCTGATTTATGCTGCTTAATAGGCTATTGATATCAGACTCTAGCTTTCCAACTCTGTCTAGACCGGAACAGATAATCAACGCATTTAGCTCCTTAACTGCAGAGTCTATGTTCTTTATATTAAGCGCAACTTCCCTTGATTCATGGCCAAAGAAATCCTGCAGTATATGGTAAGGCCTTGCTATAGACTTCCCAAAAGAGTCCAGCTCCTTATCAAAATCCTTGACAAACAGCAAAATATCTTTGGGGGTTTCTGGCAGCTTAAGCCTATCCAAGAAGATTCCTGCGCGCTTCATATACGCTTCGCGGTTGCCTTTCATAAACTGCAGCTCTTTGAGGGATATATTTGGATTTCTTAATTCTGCTGAAGCAAGTTTGTTCAAATTATCCCTAGCCAAATCTATCTCATTAGTTATCCTGTATTTTATCGGACCCAGCTTAACTTCAATCTTATTAGAGATATTATTTGATTTCTTACTGAGCCATTGAGGGAGTGAGTTTACTGAAGATTCTTCTTTTTGAAGTTCTTTTTGCTCATCTTCCTTCCCAAGGAGTCTTTTTATAGCATCAAAAATAGGCATGAGACTCACCACTCAACCATCTTGTTGATAAACTTCTTGTTCCACTCACTGCGGAATTCCGTGTTAATCTCTTCCAGGTCGTAGATTCCTTGCACAAGCCTGACAAATCTTTCCCTATGTGGCCTTATGAGCTTGAGGGTATTTTTCCTAATCTCTTCCGGAGAAATTTCGCAGTGAGTTGCCTCTTCAACACACTCCTTCACAGATTCGGGAGTATCCTCTGCAACCTTCACATAGCTATTATCAAAGAATATATCCCTGCCACCAGCGCTTTTAGTAGAAACTATTGGAAGGCCGCACAAAAGATATTCCATACTTGAATACATGGCACCTTCCTTGCTTGATAGACATAATCCAACTTTGGATTCATTAAGAAACTCATTTACTTGATGGGGGGTGAGGTGCTGATATTTGCCTGTGAGATAGTTTAGCCAACGTGCACCGGGTAGTATTCTTTTTGTAGCATCTAGATACTCTTTGTTCTCTGTGCCGTATGTAATCAACGCGAGATTATTTATTTTAGCCGCTAGATGGTGTCTCTTAAAAGGCATCATCTTTGCATTATATATTGAATCAAACCTTTTCTTCTGGCCAGGCAATATCTTGAATATGTTCTCATCTACGAACGCATTGTGGTTGCAGAAGGCTCTAGGCAGATTAAACCTCGCAAACGTATTGTATTGTTTTTGATGATTGCACAGAAAAACAAACTCATGCCTGGGATTCTCTTCCTTATATTCAAAGTATAAATCCTTAACAGCCCCAACCATGCAGTCAGGCTCATAATCAGAGTAAAGAAAGAATAAGAAGTATGCCCTCCTATCTTTTAACATCTTAGAGAACATAGCTCTAACTTCAGGCTTGTTAAAATTCCCGAAAGGAGACAAAATAATAAAAGGATTGGTGCTAAGTGTATAATAATACTTATTCGTAAACATCGAGAGGATAGAATTGAAAAGATTATTAAAGATTTGTGATTAATATAGATTTATGAGAAGCAAGAAGCACGCCATGGAAAAGAAGGCTCAGAAAAATATTGCAAAAGAAAGAATTCATGTCCTATTTGACCAGGCAAAAGAATCCTTTAGCAAAGACTCCAATCTATCTGACAGATATGTGAAGATTGCCAGAGACATAGCAATGAGATGCAAGGTAAGGGTTCCACCTGAGCTGAAAAAAAGGTTTTGCAAGCACTGTTACTCATACCTTGTTCCTGGCATAAACTGTAGAATCAGGACAAAAGAAGGCAAGGTTGTGTATTATTGTTCTAAGTGCAGAAAGTTTATGAGATTCCCCTTTCTTAAAGAAAAAAAGCACAAATAACTTACATATTATTAATTTAATTCTTACAAAATAGGGTTAATATTCAGATTATCATTACATATTATTAATTTAATTCTTATCTCATATTGAATAATAATAAATTAGCTTAAATATTATGCATTTAATACTTACATATTATTTAAATTATACAATCAGTCTTAATAATTATGAATATTTTACCTACATGTTATTGTAGATAGGTTGTTTTATGTATATACTAACCTACATATTATGTATATTAACTTATATAATAGGTTTATTAGTATACTAATTAGTATATTGGTAGCCTAATAAAACGGAAGAT
>CAYUUH010000068.1:0-6289 GCA_964447855.1 uncultured Methanosarcinales archaeon
TTCATAATACTCATGCTTTCGTCAACTTCATTGATTTATGATAAAAAAACTGGGTTCATAACAAGGGTAAAAGCTTCAACAATCCCGGTGCTTTACCTGGCTGCAAAGCTGGTATTCTTTTTTGTAATAACACTTGCCCAGTTCCTTATCATCCTATTGTTATTCATAAGCTATGGCTCTTCATACCACCCATCATGGCTTCTTGTACTTAAGGTGATATTCATGATGGCTATGCTAAACACCTTATTGGGATTGATTATCGGTTCAATATCTGAGAATGAAGGAATAGCCATATTATTCTCATTGATGCTTTCTTTCCCGATGATGCTGCTTTCCGGAGTTTTCTTCCCAATTCAGACTATGCCCCCATTCTTCCAATACATAACTAAGCTAACCCCTTTGCACTATCAAGTTGCAGCCATGAAGGCAGCCATACTCTTTAACCAGCAAATCTCAGATAACTGGATATATCCGATTATCGCGCTTTTTATATTGGTATATCATATGATAAACAGGTTATAAAACAGAAATATTTTTATAATGGGTGTTTAGAGGTAGAATCAAGATGGTAACAAAAAAAGATATACAAAAGATACTCGAAGGGTATGATAAGGAAAGAATAACTATTGGAGTTCTTGGAGGCCATTCTGCTTTAGATGTGTGCAGGGGGGCAAAGAAATATGGGTTTAGGACAGTTGCTGTATGCCAGAAAGGCCGCGAAAAGACCTATGCTAAGTATTATAAGACTCGCGAAGATAGGAGCAAAGGTATTGTAGACGAGATAATTGTTGTTGACAAGTTCAAGGATATTGTAAAGAAAGATGTCCAGGAAAAATTAAGGGAGCTTAACACCATCTTCATCCACAATAGATATTTCTGGGTTTACTGTGACTTTAAGGATATTGAATCCAAGTTTATGGTGCCCATATTCGGCACAAGGACAATGTTGAAGCTAGAAGAAAGAGACGTTCCTAAAAACCAATATTACTTATTAGAAAAAGCAGGCATAAGGATTCCTAAGATTTTCAAGAGCCCAAAAGACATAGACAGATTAGTCATTGTAAAAGTAGCAGAAGCAGCCAGAGGTTATGAGAGGGCTTTCTTCTTTGTAAACAGCTACGAAGAATATGAGAAGAAGACAAAAGAGCTTCTTGAGAAGAAAACAATTACTGAGGAAGCACTGAAAAAGGCAGTTATTGAGGAATACATAATCGGCGCACAGGTTAACTTTAATTATTTCTACAGCCCATTGACAGATGAATTAGAACTGATGGGCACTGACACAAGGAGGCAGACTAATCTTGACGGATTGATGAGGCTTCCTGCAACTGACCAGATTGAGGTTCTTAAGTATGTAAAGCCAAAGCTGATTGAAACAGGACATATTGCCTGCACCACCAAAGAATCGATTATAGAGAAGATATTTGAGCTTGGCGAGAAGTTTGTTGCGACATGCAAAAAAGAGCATGCTCCAGGGATAATAGGACCATTTGCCCTTCAAGGAGCAATTGCAGCCGAGTCTGGAAGAGAAGAGCCGATTATATTTGATGTAAGTATGCGCATTCCAGGGTCTCCTGGCACAATGTTTACGCCGTATTCGGGCTATCTATATGGGGATTCCATAAGCTATGGTGAAAGGGTCGCGATGGAAATACAAAAAGCCCTTGACCTAAAAAAACTGGATTTAATATGTACATGAGGTGCTAAAGATGGTACACTTGGATAGAGTTGTTGAGTATTTTAGCATAAGAATTGTAAAAGAAGCTCAAGAAGCCATAGATGACCTTAAATCAAAGCCACCTAAGGTTAGTAAAGCAGAGAAGATGATAAGAAAGATTGTTATGGAAGACAGGATGGGCTATGTGCTTGAGGCAGAGCATCTAAGGAATCTAAGCAAAAATGAAGCAAAAGGAATTGAGATGACTCTTGAGATGGTCAGGGGAAAGATAATCCAGCAGGCAAGGCTTGCATATGTAGATATAGAAAAAAAGGAATACGCCAAGGCTATAATTGTCTTAGAGGCTATCAAGAGGGAAGCATCTGCAATATTCCAAGGAGACTATGCTGCAGAGAAAGCTGCTTAATCACAATGATTTTAGTAATAAACTTTGGAGGGCAGTATTGCCACCTTATCGCAAGGCGTATTAGAGAATTTGGCGTTTACTCTGAGATAAGGCCTTATGATGTTTCTATATCTGAAATAAAAAAGTTAAGCCCTAGAGGAATAATCCTTTCTGGAGGGCCTTCAAGTGTATATGACAAAAAAGCTCCAAAATCCAATCCAGCCATATTAAATCTTGGAATCCCTGTCTTAGGCATATGCTATGGCCAGCAGCTGATTGCAAAACAGCTTAAGGCAAAGGTTGAGTCTAATAAAATAAAAGAGTATGGAAAGAAGATTGCAAGGATAACTGACAGCAAGCTATTACTTAAGGGATTGAAGAACAAGGAACAAGTATGGATGTCTCATGGCGACTCTGTAACTAAGCTCCCTTCAGGATTTAAGGCTCTTGCATCAACTGACAGCTGCAAGATTGCTTCTTTTGGAAACAATGAAAAAAAGATTTACGGAGTACAGTTCCATCCAGAGGTTGTCCATACTCCCAATGGAAACAAAGTACTTCATAACTTTGTCTTCAGCATCTGTAACTCAAGCCGAGATTTTAACATAAAAAGCTTATCTAAAGAGCTCATCAAGGAGATTAAGGAAGAAGTAGGAGATTCCCAAGTCATAATGGGCACATCAGGAGGCGTTGACTCAACAGTTGCTGCTGTCTTGATGCATAAGGCAATAGGCGACCAAGTTCATTGCATCTTTGTAGATCATGGGCTAATCAGGAAGAATGAATCTGAAGAAGTTAAGGAAATGTTCAGAAAGAACTTCAAGTTTAAGCATTTCCATATGGTCGATGCATCTAAATTATTCTTGACTAAGCTTAAAGGGGTCACAGACCCTGAGAAGAAGAGAAAGATAATAGGGCATACATTTATTGAGGTTTTTGAGAAAAAAGCTAAGGAGATAAGCAGAAAATACAAGAATGTCAACTATCTCGGCCAAGGAACCATATATCCTGATAGGATTGAGTCTGCGCAGCCAAGCAAAGAAGCTTCTAAGATTAAATCACATCATAACCTGACCCTTCCTGAAAAAATGAAACTTAAGGTAATAGAGCCCCTAAAGGAGCTTTACAAGGATGGAGTTAGGGCTCTTGGGCTTCAGCTCAAGATTCCGAGGGAGCTCCTTTTCAGGCACCCTTTCCCAGGACCGGGCCTTGCAATAAGGATACTTGGGGAGATTACTAAGGAAAGGCTAGACATACTGAAAGAGGCTGACTATGTTTATATGTCTGAACTTAAGCGAACAGGCCAGTATGATAAGATTTGGCAGGCTTTTGCAGCCCTATTCCCCGTTAAATCAGTAGGAGTGATGGGTGATGCAAGAACCTATGATTATATCATCTCCTTAAGAGCTGTAACCTCTGCAGATGCAATGACAGCTGACTGGGCTAAAATCCCCAATAATATTCTTGAAAAAATCTCTAATAAGATTATCAATGAGGTTAAAGGTGTAAATCGAGTTGTTTATGATATAACCCAAAAGCCTCCGGGAACAATAGAATACGAATAAAGATTAACAGCCACACTCATAAGTTCTAGATGTTACTTTCTTTCCTTTCTTATAATCGCCCAGTGCTCTCTCATAAAGTTTCTGTCCTTCATGTGTCGGATATTTTCCAGTCAAGCATGCTAAGCACAAATCTTTCTCAGGTATCCTCATAGCTCTGATTAATCCCGGAATTGTGTTGTAAATCAGTGAATCAGCACCAACATCTTTTGCTATCTTAGCTAATGTTTTTTCTGAGGTCTGGTCGGGGTCAATCGGTTTTTCATAACCAGGAAGCAATAATTCGCCAATAGTTGACATGTCAATTCCATAGAAGCATGGTGCCTTGATTGGAGGGCATGAAACTCTAAGATGCACTTCTTCTGCGCCACCCTTTTCTTTAAGGTAATGTACAATCTCCTTACAGGTTGAGCCCCTTACAATACTATCATCTACAAGGATTACCTTTTTTCCATTAAGAATCCTTCTGATTGCAGTATATTTGTTTTCGACTTTATTTGTCCTCTTGTCCATTCCCTCTATGAACGTTCTTCCAATGTACCTGTTTCTCACTAGCCCCTCAAATGAGGGTATCCCAAGTTCATAAGCCATGGCATCCCCAGAAGGCTTTGCTGTGTCCGGTACAGGAACGACAATGTGGTCTTTAGTTATTTTTTGAGTTTCAAGCCTTGCAAGCTCCTTTCCAAGGTTAGTCCTTGTAACATATACTGACCTATCATCAAGCACAGAGCTTACATTTGCAAAATAAACCCATTCAAACATGCAGTGAGCCTTTCTTTTGCACTCCATGCATTTCCTGATTTGGATGTTGCCTCCTTCAGAGGTAATCATTTTTCCTGGCTCTAGCGATTTTATATCAGAAAACCCGCAGTTCTGGATTGCGTTGCTTTCAGAAGCAACCAACAAGTTGTCATCTTGTATGGAATAACAAAGAGGCCTGAATCCTAGTGGGTCTCTAAAGACTGCAAGGTCTCCAAATCCATTCATAAATGCTACATTAAATGCCCCATCAAATTTATGCCCTATCCTTGAGAATACGTCCGCAACATCGGGCTTAGTGCCTCCCCTAAGCTCTCTTGCAATGTAATGCATCATTATCTCTGTATCAGTGTCATTTATAATATGGTAATGGCTCTTCTCCATTATCGTCTTCTTTAAGTCTGCATAGTTTACAAGATTACCATTAAAGCAGAAGCTAAACCATTTCCACATTCTTCCGTGATGCCTTTCAAATGGCTGTGCAAGAGCCTTATCCTCTGCCCCAGAGGTTGCATACCTAACATGGCCGATTGCCTTATAGCCTGCATACCTCTTAAACAGATTCATGCTCTTATGCAAATCATTTGTTTTAAAGACTTCATTAACATGCCCTAAATCCTTATAAGTATCGAGAAGCTGAGGCCTTTTTGGATTATACGTTGTGAATCCTGCAGATAATTGGCCCCTGTTCTGCAAGTTTAGAAGCATCCTATAAAGATAGAATAAGGCTTTTTTGTCGGAGTCAGGTAGTGTCTCCTTTAAGGAGACTGCTGCTATTCCACAGCTATGTTTTACCTCGTCCATGAGATGAATAATAACTATATACTTTATATAAAGCTTTCTGTAGCAGATACTATTTAGAATTTTACTATTTATGACTAGGACTTCACTAAAGTAGTTTGCTCTTTAGGGGGTTCAGATTGGATGAGCTCTTTTTTTATAGCAGACAAAACAACGATGTTTCTTGAACTAATATCTGCAATTTTTTCTTTAAGCATTCTTGTAGAAGTCTTCAATTTGGCAAATAGCTCCTCATTTAGCTGGATGCATACTTTTATGAGGCTAATGTTGAGTTCTGATTTCCAGCCAATGCCATGATTGGCTGCAGACTCGATAAGCTCCTGGATTTTTTCAAAAGAGGATATTATACTATTAAACAGAAGTTCTGCACTGGTGGAGTCCATGCTCTTGATAAATCTGCTTCCTTGGCCAGTTCTTACGATAAGGGCCAATATCTCCGTTAAGGTATCCTCAAGCGATGACAGATTGATATAAATCCCAACCAACTCCCTCTTTATTACTGTCCTGTCTTCTATCTTGGTTATTACCCTGTCAAGATTCTGCCTGAAAAGGAGAAGCGATGACCTAAGCCTGTTAAGCTTCTCATTTAAAGATAGCTCATATATCTCGCCAAGAATCACATCCTGTTTGATAGACACTAATTTTGAGGTGACTATTGCAAGCAAAAGCAATCCAGAGATTACTTCAAATATAGATACAAGCTTAAACGCTCCAAAGGGGATTATGTCTCCAAAGCCAGTTGTGGTTGCGGTAACAAAGCTAAAATAAACTGTGTCCTTAAGATTTTTTGCAAGCCCTAGTTTAGGGACATTGTATAAGTAAGATACATCACTACTGAAGAAATGATAGCTTACTCCAAAAGCTGATACGAGCGTAACCCATATAAGGAAAATATGCAAAAAGCTCAGCCTATCTATCCAGTTAGTAACATGCTCTTTTTCTATATGGTCTACAAGGCCCCTTACATCTATAAACTTCTTCACTTTAACTCTACCTTTAGAACTTTATGAGCTAAACGAATCTAACAGCTAACTTTTAAATCTTTTGGATTTGAAGATTTTTCGTCTACCTCAATGATTACAAATCAAACTAATATTTATAAAG
>CAYUUH010000069.1:0-6286 GCA_964447855.1 uncultured Methanosarcinales archaeon
CAGTCAGAGATTTTTTCGCCTACAAAGCCATGCAGGACAGTTCCTCCGGTGTACTTGCACTGCAGCTCATCCTGCAGGTCAAATGCCTCAAATATGTCCCTTGTTGCATCAACCGGCAATTGAGAGCTGTTTGTGTAATACGGGGCCTCTTTTGTCCCTGCAGTTATCATGTCAGGGAACTTCTTTAGGTCATGCTTTGCAAACCTGTATGCTGTTCCCTCTGCAGGAGTTGCCTCAAGGTTGAATATCTGGCCTGTCTCCTCCTGGAAATCCTTAAGCCTGCTCCTCATGAAATCAAGGACCTCGATTGCAAATGCCTTTCCGTTCTTGGTCATTATGCTCTCTTCTTTTCCAAGGAAGTTCTTTATGCACTCATTCATACCGTTTATGCCTATTGTTGAGAAATGGTGGTCAAGGCTTCCAAGGTATTCCTTTGTGTAAGGCAATAATCCTGCCTGCATGTTCTTTGAGACCTCTTTTCTTTTTATGTCCAAAGACTTCTTTGCAATCTTCATCAGCCTTTCAAGCTTTGCAAGGAACTCTTCCTTTGTCTTTGAAGTGTAGCCTAATCTTGGAAGGTTTATTGTGACAACTCCAACTGAGCCTGTCTTCTCGCCTGAGCCGAACAATCCGCCTGTCTTGTTTGAAAGCTGCCTTAAGTCCAATTGCAGCCTGCAGCACATGCTCCTTACATCGCTTGGCTTCAGGGCTGAGTTGATAAAATTCTGGAAATATGGAGTTCCGTATTTTGATGTCATCTCAAACAGCAATCTTGCGTTCTCTGAGTCCCAGTCAAAGTCCCTTGTTACATTATATGTTGGGATTGGGAAAGTGAATATTCTTCCGTTCATGTCCCCTTTTGTCATTACCTCAAGGAAAGCCTTGTTTAGGACGTCCATCTCTTTCTGATAGTCACCGTACTTGGTGTCCATCTTCTTTCCGCCTATGATTGCAGGCTCGTTTTTCTTGTCCTCAGGCACAACCCAGTCAAATGTTAGGTTTGTGAATGGAACCTGGTTTCCCCATCTTGAGGTCTGGTTTATTGAGAATATGAATTCCTGCATGCACTGCTTTACCTGCTCATAATCTAATTTGTCATGCCTTATGAAAGGCGCAAGATAAGTGTCAAATGAGTTGAATGCCTGTGCTCCTGCCCATTCGTTCTGCAGTGTTCCCAGGAAATTAACTAACTGTCCCAGTAAAGCATTAAGGTGATTTGCAGGCTTTGCAGCTACCCTTCCTGGAACTCCGTTGAATCCTTTTAGAAGTATGTCATGGATAGACCATCCTGCGCAATACCCTCCAAACACTCCCATGCTTAGGTCGTGGATGTGCATGTCTGCATTCCTGTGCGACTCTGCAACTTCCTCTGGGTATACATTCTTTAATGTGTATTCTGCTATGACTGCGCCTGAGATATGGGCCTGCAATCCTGAAAGCGCATACGAGGTGTTTGAGTTCTCCTTTACTCTCCAGTCGCTCTGGCCTACATAGCCGTCTATTATATTAGTGACCTTGTCAAGGAAAGCCCCTGCCTTCCTCATCTCTGCCCTTTTATGCCTGTATAGGATATAGGCCTTTGCTGTCTTTGCATGGCCTAGTTTGATTAGGACTGTCTCAACAATATCCTGGATTTCCTCAACTGTAGGGATTTCCCCGGTATCGTACTTATATTCCATGACTGCGGTAATCTTGTCAGCTATCTCCTTTGCCTCAAGCTTGTCTCTTCCCCCTACAGCCTCTGCTGCCTTGAACACAGCATGCATTATCTTTTCAGGGGCAAACTCGACAACTCTTCCGTCTCTCTTTTTTACCTTCTTGATGTCCATTTTTCAGACCTCTCTTAAGTTCTTAGCAATGCACTTAGCTCTTTCTTAAAGTGGCTTACATCTGTAAAGTCCCTGTATACAGACGCGAATCTTATGTAGGCAATCTTGTCTATCTGCTTCAGCTTAGACATGACTAACTCGCCTATTTCTTCGCTGCTTATCTCTATGTCTTCCTTTTTTCTCAGCTCTAATTCTATCTCGTCCGCTACTCGGTCTATCTGCGCTCTCTTTACAGGCCTCTTTTCACAGGCCCTTACAATTCCCCTTAGAAGTTTGTCCCTGTCAAAGGGCTCTCTTCGCTTGTCCTTTTTCACAACAAAAATCTCTGCAAGCTCAACCCTTTCGTATGTTGTGAAACTCTTGCTGCACTCAAGGCACTCCCTTCTTCGCCTTGTGTGGATAAGGTCAGAGGTCTCTCTTTTGTCAAGTACTTTTGACTCAGAACCTCCGCAATAAGGACATCTCAACTCTTTTCACCTTTTTTATATAAAATTTATAAAAATTAACTCAAAGACCACAACAGGTTGTGTCGTCGTGACTTACCAACACCAATCTGTTGTGCCTGAACCGATATATAAATGTTATCGTTTTTTTATTATGTTTATACTATATGTTGTGGTATATGTTTTTTTGCTACCCAATATGCAGATTGTAAATAAGAGGGCTCATATTTAAACTTTTATTGCATTAAAAGGTTGTTTTTGCAATTATATGTTTTAGACATATTGAAGATTAATCAATAAGTGGTAATAAGATATTATTTTTTTAAAGTTAACAAGAACTAGTAAAAGCTTCCATCACAGTCATAATCGTCTTCTTCATCTGCAGGAACAAGGTAATCATCATCCTTCATGGCCTGGAGGACATCCAACAGGTCATCGATAGGGTACCTGCAAATCTTGTACTTGCCTTCATAATCATGCTCGAAATCATCCTCAAGGTCGTCTATCTCATCATCTATCTCCAACTGGGTCATGTTTTGGGCAAGCTTTGTCTGTGTCAGGTTGTATGTGTAATCCAGCTTAACGTTGATATACTTTGTATAGAACAGGCAGTCATCATTTTCATCTAAGCCCCTTAACTCATAGTATGCATCAAAATCATATACTAGCCCATCTTTCTCTGCTGAAAAGCTGTAAGTGAGATTTGCAAGGCTGCAGTCATCCTCTGCCTCATCCATGAAGCTGTTTATTCCTGAGCACTGCCTCATCTCCTGCCTGCAGTCATTGTCATCAAAATAGGTGCACAGCTCAGGGCAGCATCCGTCATTGTCTTTGCATTCTGTTATAACTATTGTTGAACAGTAAGTTCCCCCTATGCAGATGTCCTTTGTTGATGCATTGCCGTCATCACAGTCTGAGTCTTTCTGGCATGTCTGCCTTGGCGTGTTTACGCATGATGCATTAAGTGTTCCAGGCTTCAGGCATATATCTATAGTTGACGGGTTATGGTCATCGCAATAATCATCATCACAGCATAGGTAAGGCTTGCATGTGTTGTTTTTTAGGTATTGGCATTCGCCGCATTGAGTGGTATTGTTTGAGTATTGTCCGGTTGAATTGCGGCTTTCAGCAGTGCATGATTCATTCTTTACGCATGTGTAATTTGCTGCATACTCGCATTCTCCGCAGGTTATTTGTGCACATATATGGTTCTCGCACTTCATAGAATCCTGGCATGCGCTGTTGCTGCAGCATTCATAGTCCTCGCATTTATGGGACACTATATATTGGCATTCTCCGCATGTCGGGTCAATGCATGCATTTTCCTGGCAAGATTGCTCTCCAGGGCATCCGATATCAAGGCAGCAGTTTTCAACTGTCTCTCCCAGATCTATTGCTCCGTTGCCGCAGAGAGGCACGAAAAAATAAGCATATCCTCCTGCAGCGATTATCAGTACGATTACAATAGGTATCCAACCCATATGCCTATGGGGCTTAGGTGATTCGCCAGACGGAAGGTCATGGAGCTCTTCTTCAGGGCTGTTACTCTTGGCCTTGGGCTCTGAATCCTCCTCTTTTGGCTCAGGAACTATCTCAGGAATATTATGCTGGATTGGCTCTGGCTCAGGATAATCTTCCTCTTTTGGCTGCTGCACTTTCTTTGGAGAACTAGAATAGTTAAGCGCTTCGTCAATCTCTTCCTTGTCATAGCCGCGCCTTATGCACATATCCCTAAGCTGCTCATTAGTATACTTGTACTTCCTCTGCCTGCTCAGGTAATGGATTATGTCTTGATTGACCATCTTTGGAAAGCGGTTAGAACTGATAGTTAAAAAAGTTTTCCTATTAATTGCTTTGATTGGCCAAAAGTTATTAATAATTCTTAGAAAGCTAAAAGAAAAAAATTATTCTATCTCAAGCGCTTCCAGAATCTTGTCAAGCTTCTTGTGGATGCTTGCGAGGCTTTCTGCAGATGAGTCAGGTTTTCCTGATGGCTTGTCAAATGAGCCGTTCTTCTTCTTAAAGCAGTCATTGCAGAACAATGGCTTTCCGCTTGTAGGCTTGAAAGGCACTTCGCATTCCCTTCCGCACTTGTCGCATACAGCCTGGTGCATTTCAACAGGTTCCCTGTCATCGTCCCTGCTAAACCTTCTCTCAGACCTTCTGCCGAATCCTCTTGAATCTCCTGAATCCCTGCTTGACCTTCCCCTGCTTCTGTCTGAGCCGAATCCTCTTCCAGCCCTTCTGTTTTTTCTGAAATCTCCCATGTTAAACCCCCTATGTTATAGGCAGAAGAAGCGTAGTCTGTTTATAAACCTATGTCTATAAGGGGTTTTTCATGCAGACTGCGTAGTAAATAAAGAACTCAAACCCTGAAAACTCTCATCTGCTCTGCAACAGCCCTCTCCAGGTCAACTGGCTTTTCGTCAAGCAGCATCTGGGGAGTAAATGCAGCAACCCTTGCAGGCCTTTCAAACTTCTTTGCTGCTCCGTCAGATATAGCTGAAAGCCTGATGTAGAAATCTTTTGTAGACCCGTTCATCCCATGGCTGTTTACATACATTAATGCTGTCTGCGCAACATGATGCAGGACACTCCATGCAACATACTGGCCAATGACCTCGTCTGACAGTTCCCTGACCCATGCTTTTGCATCCCTGCCTTGATTTTGTGACATTGCAGCAGCCCTCATAAGAATTTCGTTTCCAGAAAGGTCCCTGTACCTGTCTGAGACTACCCTAAGCTCATGGTGAAGCTGTAAAAGATACCTTGAAACAATCTCCTGAGGCACGCTCCTTGTAGGGTCTTTTGGAACAATGCCCCTGTCAAAAAGCATAAGTGCGACTCCATGGGGCGTTTCTTTTTCCAAGTAGATGCTTGGCCTGCTCCCTAGTTCAGGAACTGAAACCAACTTGTAACTGTCTCCTACTGCTAATTCCGGGCATTTCATTTATAGCTTGGGAATCTGTATAATTTTAAAAACCTAACCCTTGGCTGGGAGGGGAAACCTCCAAAAAGCTTTTATATGGGTAAACCAAAAGGCATGGTAAAGAGGTGATAATGTATGGACGACACACTAGATCTGATTGCCAAGATCTTACTGATCGTAGGCGGTCTAAATTGGGGTTTATTCATCTTTGGAGTAAACCTGGTAGAAATAATAAGCTTTGGAGTGAGCATAATAGCAAACATTGTTTATGCTCTTGTGGCAGTTGCTGCAGTAATCGAGCTTATTAAACTGTTTAAGTAATAGCTATTTTATTTCTTTTATTTTTTTAATTTTTTCTAAATGACTTGGTATTTTGAAAATATGAAAAGAAACCAAATAATCCATAGCTTTGTGTTGGAATCCCTAACAATCCAATGAATCCTAAATAACCAAGATTTTTTTGTTCATATCTTAATTATACTGACTAAAATTTATAAACAGTTCCAAAACTTAATTGAAACTGACATCGCGCCCTGTTATGTGGTGAGTCTGCAAGAAAAAAATGCTAGAGTGAAGCGTAGGCACAGTATGACTCAGGAATCTTTTTTATTTTAGCAATCTAAAATTTGATGCTCCAATTAAAGCAAGTCCCACAATAAGAATTGTAATCCTTGCAGAAACCGGAAAAATTCCAAGAAACATCAAAGTTGCGCTACTTAATGCTAAAATTATTCCTGCTATAAACAAAATGATGCTTATTTTTCTTCCTTTGCCCATAATGTTAAATTATTGATGTAATATTTAATTCTTTCGTATAAAAAAGTCTCTCGCAGAAACAATAGAAAGAGACGACGGGCTTCGTCCCACAGATAAATCTGCGGGTATTCGCCCTACGAGTTTATAACTTATTTATTCTATACTATCTGCTGTTTTCCTTTAAATAGTGCTATTTGTCCAGCTTTTCTACTAATTATTGGACATTGTCCAATATATTGGCTAAAATTATGGATATTTTGGACGTTTTTGAGTTTTGTCGTGGAAAAAGTATATAAACAAGTAAAATATTATACACATATGGAAGTCAC
>CAYUUH010000070.1:0-6260 GCA_964447855.1 uncultured Methanosarcinales archaeon
TAAAGGAACTTCTCCTTTGTTTTGGAGGGCAATAGGAGCTATTATTGTCTCATTTTCACCCAGCCTCATCTGCCCAGGAACAATAAGCTCAAGGTAAGCCACTTCTCTCTGAGGCACTCTTTGCGTCCTTGTTACAGTACGTGTAATAACTGCTGAAGGCTGTTCATCAGGGGTGTCTACTATAATCAGGCTTATATTATTAGAATATGTTGTGAAATTACTCGTGTCAGTTGCATAGAACCAAATGCTTGTTGTGCCACTCCAGTCGTTCTTCGGCTTGAAGCCTACTATATTTTGGGAGTTTATGATGACATAATCAAAGTTAACGAGGTCACTGCCATTATACCCATATGTCAAAGGCTCCCCGTCAGGGTCTATGAAATAGTCATCTAGATCTATCCAGTCAGTCAATGTCACATCTTCATCACTTTCAAAGTTACCTATCTTATAATTTAGGGTAATATCGGACACAACTGGTGCAACTGAAGCATTCGTGGTTATCATATTGAGCTTATACTGAACATATCTGTTGTCCCATATCTCCCATTCGCCATCATGGAAGGACTGGATTGTTATGTTAGAGTCAGACATATTAGTTAAATCACTTCCTGCAGAATTCGAATAAGCTATGCTCCAGTTTGACCAGGTCATATTATTCTGGCTAGTTCTTATCTGAACACTTATATTCGTTCCTTGAGGAAGTAATTGTGTCCATGAGATTGTTGCTAACTGAGGCTTTATATTATCATCTTTAAAGTCAATTGCCCTTGATATGAATGTTCCATTTGTGTAATAATGGGTGGCATTCTGTTTTGCTAATGTGACATTTCCTTGTTGAGTTGTTAAGTCTGTTCTAGTAGCATTCCCGCCACTAAAATCGCTTAAGTAAGTATGGAATATTCTTCCAAATTCAGGCCCTATATTTACATTAAGCACTGAAACATTCCAATAGAACCTGTCTTCCTTGAAGTTGTCTGAGATTACTAAAGTTACATTTTTTTCTCCTGCAGCATCGAATCCAGCTTCGTAGGTCCAGCTTGGGGTATTAATTTGTTGGCTTCCATCTAATATCCACCTGTAAAGAATGGTATCTTCAATGTTTAAGTCAGAGCTCTGCTGATCAAATGTTATACTCGTGTTTTCAGTCATATTAACCTTAGTTCCATTAGGGAATAAGCTTGTCAAGGCCCAGTCAAATATTGTATTTATTGTGGTTATATTTGTGATATTGTTGAGTGTTTCATTTCCATAAGGGTAAATCTGGTCAATTGTGGGAGCATAGTTTTCGTTAACTGTCAATAGTATATTGCTAGAGTAAGTTGTACTATATCCGTCGTATGCATAGAATCTTATCGTCTCTGTTCCATACCAGTCTGATGGGATATAGAAGCTGACATTACCGCTGTTTTGGTCTATAATTATTGATATATTCACATTGCCTGTTGCGCCATATGTGAGGATGTCTTTCTGGGACCCATTACACTCAAAATCAGGGTCTGTTGTATAATCTTTTAGAGTGAAATTGTTAGTTAGATTATATGGTTCTCTCCATGTTAAATCTGGAATAGTTACGTTGAAAATTGGTGCTCTGTTGGAGTTGTTAACTGTGATATTCCACATGAAGGGCGTATCTTCCAGTTGGTCGCTTACAATAATTGTTATATTGTAGTTTCCTGCATCACAATATCCCGGAGTAAATGCCCAGTTAGTGTTTATATCAACTAATACTCCCCGCTTGTACCACCCATAAGTTATGTTTGTCTCGTTAGTGTCTGGGTCAAATACAGTTACATTAAATAATTGAGGTAGTCCTTCTAAGATTGAAGAATTCTTAGGCGGGTATACATCAAGAATGTATGGAGCATCATTAACCCCTGAAATGTTGTATATTGCTGTTTTAAATACTTTAGCTATACTGTCATTAACCCAGAATTCTATTAGGTGGACTCCTACCTGGGGGTCATCTGGGGTGAAGTGTATGACTGCAGCAGTATCATTGCCTACTATTGCTTCAATATTAAGCATAGAGTTGTTTGACCCGAAGTTAAGAGTGAAATAACCATCTTCGTCACTGGCTGTTATATGTATAGTGTAGTTCTGCTCTTCTTCAAGAGTCTGGTTATCAAGCTGTATAAATTCAGGAAGGTCGTTTTGAGGTTCTATTTCTAGATAAAATATTGAAGAGGCAAATCCGTCATACGGGTCAGTTATGTTAATAGTTATTGTATGATTCCCAATATTTGCTTGTACTGGCATAAAGCTGATAATTCCGTTAGCCCCTATATCAAATAGGCTGGTGTTATCTGTAAATGTTAATAGGTCTGAATCAGGGTCAGTAGCACCCAGGTTAAAGTTGAATTGCACATCTTCTCTACCATTAGCGTATAATGTGGAATTGATTACAGGGTCCCTGTTTACAGAGACTGCGAACACAACCGTTGTTGAGTTTATTCCTCCTGGGGCTCCGTCAATTGCAGTTATATTCACGTCGTATATCCCAATGAAGGAATCATTTAAAGTTACACTTATAATTCCATCAATACTTATATTGAATATGCTGCTGTTGCTTGTGAAATTAAGCACATCATTGTCTAGGTCTATAGTATAATCATTCATATCCATAATATAAGTAAAGTTAACCCTCACATCGCGCGTGCCAGCTAGAATAAAGAAGGGGGGATTATTGATATTATTTACAGTAAGGTTGAATACTTTTGAAGCAATGGCTCCTTTGGAGTCTTGAACACTAATCAAGATTGTATGGTTGCCTACATTGTCATTTACTGGCGTGAAGTTGATAAGCCCAGTAGCATTTACTGCACTATTGTTCAACGTAGTTATGTTAAACATGGGAGAATCAACAAAGAAAGTGAGGTTATCCTCTAAGTCAGGATCCGATGCATTGATGATTAATTCAAAGTAGCTTGCTTCCCAAGCAACCTGATTATCAATATCTCCGATTGTAGGAACATTATTATCTATAATACTAAAATTGACGATACAAGAATCAGATAACTCAGTATCATTCACTGATAAGTTGATGTGGTAAACTCCTTCATCTGCGCTGCTAGGAGTAAAGTTGATCCATCCGGTTATACTATTTATATCAAACAATGTAGAATTATCAGAGAAATATAACATTTGGCTGTCTATATCGGAAGCATTTACCCTTAAGGTGAAAGGAACTTCTATAGCCATTATCTGATTTGAAGGGCAGGCAAGGACAGGAGCGTCATTTACATTAGTTATATTAAGAGTAACATTATTGGAATAAGTTATATCTTTGCTGTCATTTGCATAGAACTGGATAATTTCAGCTCCGAACCAATCAGCATGAGGGGTTAAGTAGCTTACATTTCCAGTTGTTTGGTTAACCCTTATTGTAATATTCATTGAAGAGTTCCACGCACCATAGATTCCGTGCAGGATATATCCAAAAGTAAGATTATTAGTTCCTTCAATCTGGTCTAAGTCATAGAAGTGGTAGAATAGGCTTACATTATTAGTATTATTGTTTCCTTCCGGCCATGTTGAGCTGTTTATTGTGTGATTTAATACAGGAGGTCTGTTGGTATCATTAACATTTACAACCCATTCTAGCTCATCATATATGAATGCAAGATCATTCACCACTACACTAACATTCCTTATTCCAGAATCAGCAAATCCAATATAGAAAGTCCAGTTACTCTCAATATGGGTGTGGTTATTGTATATGGTCTTGTTGGTTTCATTCTTCTGCAGGATATTATCAAGATACCAGGAGATGTTTAGTGAATCTCCATACTTAAGGTCAACATCAGTTATATTTACACTAAACTTAACTCCTCCGCTAATGTTTTCATAAGTGGAGTAATTAAGCTGCGGTGGGTCCCACATAGTTATATTGGGAGCATCATTTGTGTTGTTTACTGTGAAGTTTAGAGCTGCGTAGTCCAACAATCCTAGCGGGTCTTTTACAATAAGCACAACATAAGGATAATGGCCAACATCGTCGTTGTCTGGAGTGAAGTTTATAAGTCCGTTCTCATTGTTTATATCAAAAAGGTCTGTGTCATCTGTGTAGTTCAATGGGTCTCCATCAATATCTGTTGCGTTTATATCCCAGGTGAACAGTTGGTCTTCCTGCAGTATCTTAGCCTGACCGTGAGGGTCTGGATTGAAATACGGAGCATTCTGGGCCAGAACTACCTTAACTACAAAGAGGAGCGTGACTAGGTAAACAGCCAATACAAGCCTCTTTTTTGTTGTTTTTACTTTCATTTTTATTGCTCGGTTGTTAAGTTTGACTCTTGATTTGTTTGATTGATACTATTATTCAATCCGACATCGGTTATTCCTGAACTATTCACTTGGATATCACTAATTGGATTTTCTGTTTGATATGTTTCATTGGCAATTGCCTCAATATCGTTTGATTCATTTAAATTATCAAATGATTCTTCCGTCACAGGAACTATAGCCCCTTCTGATTCTTTTACTTCTTCAATAGTTTCTTCCTGCACCTGGACAATTGGCTGCTCAACAACGTCTCCAATAATAAACTTCACTGCCTGGATATCTATGCCTCCTTTCATGTCTTTTGCAATTATTGCAATATAATAGATTCCTTCCATTCCTTTGGTTGGGGTAAACTTGATTAATCCGTCACTGCTTATATCAAAAAAGTCTGTGTCATCTGTGAACACAAGATTATCTCTATTGGGGTCGTTTGCATATACTTTGTAGACGAACTCATTGCCTATTTCCAGTTTGAAGTTAGGGATAACATCTAACACAGGATTCATATTTATTGAAGGAATTTCCGAGCTAGTTAAAGTTGCCAGCCCAGTTATAGACGGGTTCATGAACGCGTAAACCATAAACATGAACACTATTCCTGTAACCACAGTTGCTGTTTTCATTGCAGCTTGTTCTGTTTTTTCAGCTTTAATCTCAGCTTTGAGCATCTTAAGCTCGTGCTCCAGCCTCTTTATCTGCCCGTCAAGCACACCCACTTCCTGGATACCAAGCTTCTTTTTCAGCTTCACAGCTTTATGATACATCTGGTCAGCCTTGAGTATATCCTCTTTCATCAGAGCTTCAAGGGCTTCAGCTAGGTATGAGCTTATCTCATCAATATCATTGGTTTGTTTTGACTTACTCATTTTTAGTTTGTGGCTGCTTTTTTACTTCTTTTATTGCAAGCCTAGTTATCACTTTCATTTCACTCAGCAGGCTTAATGCCTCTTCTTTTGTGAGTTTATATCCGCTGTACTTTAGTTTGGATATGTCCTCTGAGAAGGACATGATTATACTCTTCAATGCCCTGTCCATCTTGGCCTTGCCAAGCTCCATTATAAGCTCTTCATGCGTGAATTCATAGCTTAAGTTTAGTATAGCCCTGATAAGCTCTTTGAATACGCTTGAAACATCTTTGCTTAATTCTTCCCTTGTCCTTCTTCCTAAGCTCTTGATGGCTTTCTCAATCTTATTTAACATCACACTTCTTAAATCTTCCTCTACAACTACCTCCTTCTCTAGCCTTGATTTATAAATCATCTCTAATATCGCATCTTTCTTCTTGGATAATAGGATGGATAAGGCTATTAAGGCAAGCAGGCTTGATACCCATACAGCTATTGTTCTTATCTGGCTTCTTAATGGAGGTGATGGCTGGACAATTGGTCATATAGGGCATGGTCCTCCACAATCAACACCAACTTCTCCTAAGCCTATATCTCTGAATCCGTTCTCGCAACAGTGGCCTCCGCACGTTCCTCCGCAGTCAACTCCTTCCTCATCCTGGTTTTCTATACCATCAAAGCAACTCTCACATGGGCTGCATGGCCCTCCACAATCGATGCCTTCCTCGCATACTAGCTCTCCATACAGTATCTGGCAGTTCTGTATCATATCAAAACATGTCCAGCAAGGCACACAATAAGGCCCACCACAGTCAACTTGTTCTTCACCTTGGTTTTGGATTCCATCATAGCATGTTGGGATATACTGGCATCTTTGCTGCATTTCAGGAATATTTGTAGGGAATGGACATTCTTTTATGTCATTACATTCGCGATACATAGTTGAGTTTGGATAGCATGTGCTCCACGGGAAGCAATACCATTGGGACTTGCATCTTTGCGGGCCGCCTGAAGGAGGTGGGGGAGAAACCTCAGGCACGTCAACAACAGTCAAGATTAGGTTGTTGCTCCTGTTGGTTCCTCCCCGGTTATCATTAATTATAAAATAGATAGTGTCATTACCAAACCAGTTCG
>CAYUUH010000071.1:0-6152 GCA_964447855.1 uncultured Methanosarcinales archaeon
TGTAGATCAGGATATTTCCTCAGTAAATATCTCTGATTTGATAGATGAACTTGTATAAAAGAAAAATAGAAAAAAATAAACAAAAGGTGAGTGAAATGAAAGGATTTGTATGTGGTATATGCGGACATATTGAATTTGATAAGGCTCCTGATAAATGCCCTGTATGCGGAGCTCCTAAATCATCCTTTAAGAAGCAGGACGCTATAAAAACTAGAGATGATGAAGGGCCAAAGGAAAAGCATGTTCCTGTAATAAAGATATCAAAGACATGCGGACTTGTAGGAGAAGGGTGCACAGATGTGCATGCAAGAATAGGGGAGACTATCCATCCTATGGAAGATGACCATTTTATAATGTGGGTTGACTTCTATGTTGACAAGAAATGGGTCTCCAGAGCACAGCTAAGCCCCGGATGCAACCCTGCAGCATCAGCGCATATTAAAGCAAGCTCAGGAAAACTGATTGTGGTGGAGTTCTGCAATAAGCATGGCCACTGGATAAATGAAGAGGGCATTTAGAAAATGAAAAGAAATATTTTAGCGTTTGTGTTTGTCCTAGCCATATTAAGTTATGGATGTACTCAAAATGAGTCTAATCAAGGTCAGATGGTTAGAGAAGCGGATGTTGTGCAGGAAGAAACAGGCTCAGATGTTATTGTTGCTTCTGAAGATACGATACCTATTATATCTGAAGAAGAGCTTGCTATGCATAACTCCGAGGGAGACTGCTGGATTGTTTATGAAGGGCAGGTGTTTGATTTTTCAGGAGCAGATATGCACCCAAATATGGCAAAGGCATTCTTCAGTCACTGCGGCCAGATAGACGGCTTTGAGGAGGCAGCAAAAGCAAGACACTCTGCAAGCAATGTAGGCCGAGTTGAAAATTTTGGAAAACTTATTGGGAGGCTGGAATAAAATGTTAAACAACATATCTTATTTCCTTATTCTTGGAAAGCCAGTGATAATGTATGTTGGAATCCTCACTCTAATCGGATTCCTGGCAACAGGATATACTGGAGCTAAGAAGATGGATATCAAATTACACACAATGCTTGCGCGAATATCTATTGCGCTAGCAATAATTCATGCGACAATGGGAATACTTGCATATTTTTGAGGAGGTAAACAAAATGGAATTAAAAGAAGCACTGGAAACAGCACTAGATTTTGAAAAGAAAGGGCATAAGATTTACGAAGAAGTGTCAAACAAAACAGATAACAGGATAGTTTCAAAAACATTCAGGTATCTTGCAAACCAGGAACTTGTACATATAGCAGAGATTAATGAGTTTATCCAGATTATTAAGAATGGAGAAGACATAGAACTAAAAGGGGACAAGCTTGAAGACACAAAGAAGTTCTTTTCTATGACTGTAAATGAATTTAAGGAAAAAACAGAACTGAGCAGCGATGATATTAAAGCACACCAAACAGCTTTAGGGCTTGAAAAAAATGCATACAATTTCTATAAGGAACAGCTTGCAAAGACAAAAGACCCTAAGGCAAAGAGGTTCTTTGAATGGGTTATGAACCAGGAAAACGCCCACTACCAGCTTATACAGAATGCTTATGGGTATATAAAAAATCCTGAGCAGTTCTTTGCTGAGGAAGAGAAGTGGATTGTTGAGGGATAAAAAATCGCCGATAAAATAAAGACAGGAAGAAAAACTGAACACAAAGTTAATCCTCTTTTTCCTAACAGGTGGTCTCCAAGAGCAATGTCTGGGGAAGAAGTAAGTGATGAAGACCTTATGTCTTTATTTGAAGCTGCAAGGTGGGCTCCATCCTCATATAACAACCAGCCATGGAGATTTGTTTATGCAAAGAAAGGCACAAAATATTGGGATGGTTTTTTTGGGCTTTTATCCGACTCAAACAAAACCTGGGCAAAAGATGCTTCTACGCTGGTAATGATAATCTCTAAGAGCACCTTTGACTACAATGATAAGCCTTCAATAACCCATTCTTTTGATACTGGTGCAGCATGGGAGAACCTCGCATTGCAGGGCACGATAATCGGGCTGGTTGTCCATGGGATGCAGGGATTTGACTATAAAGCTGCAAAGATACTTTTGAGGCTTTCGGATAAGTATACTGTTGAAGCAATGGCTGCCATAGGAAAACCAGGCAAAAAGGAAAGCCTGCCCAAAGAACTTCAGGAAAGAGAACTTCCATCGGACAGGAAAAAGCTTACTCAAACCGTATTTGAAGGAAAATTTAAGGAGGGGTAATGTCGTGAAAAAGTTAAACAAAACTGAAGAAGACTGGAAAAAAGAGCTTACTCCTCAGCAGTTCAGAGTCTTAAGAAAGAAATGGACAGAACTGCCGTTTACTGGAAAACTTCTTCATAATGACAAAGAAGGAAACTATAAGTGCGCTGCATGCGGCAATGTGCTTTTCAGTTCAAACACTAAGTTTGACTCTGGTTCAGGCTGGCCAAGTTTTTTTAAGCCGGCAACAAAAGACAGTGTTGAGTTTATCGAGGACACGACTCTGGGCATGAAGCGTGTTGAGGTTGTATGTAAGAAATGCAAAAGCCACTTGGGTCATGTGTTTGATGACGGGCCAAATCCAACTGGAAAGAGGTTTTGCATAAACTCAGCTGCTCTTGGGTTTAAAGAAGGTGCAGGAAAGAAGGAATGCGGAAGTAAAGAATGAAAGCAACTTTTGGAGCAGGATGCTTTTGGCATGTCGAGGAAGCATTTAGGGAAATTGAAGGCGTTACAAGGACTACTGTAGGGTATATGGGCGGGAAGACGAAGAACCCCACTTACAAAGATGTCTGCTCCCATACAACTGGCCATGCTGAAGTTTGCCAGATTGAGTATGACTCTAAGCAGACCTCGTATGATCGATTGCTTAAAGTTTTCTGGGAGATACATGACCCCACAACTATTAATCAGCAGGGAGTTGATATAGGTGAACAATATAGGTCCATTATATTTTACCATAACGACGCTCAAAAGAAAGCAGCTCTTGCTTCCAAGAATAAAGAGCAAAAAAAATATAAAGAGCAGATAGTAACAGAGATTACAAAGGCTACTGAGTTTTACAAAGCAGAAGATTACCATCAGGGATATCTGCAGAAAAGGGGACTGAAGACCTGTTTTGGATTGTTCAAACCGAGAGCTTAGAAAAAGAGGTGCAAAAATGAAACAAAACGTTGGAAAAACTGATAAAATAATAAGAGTAGTTGTAGGATTAGTTGCAGCTTATCTTGGCTGGAAGATAAACGCATGGTTTTATCTGGTTGCTGTGATTGCACTTGCTACAGCTGCAACAGGATTTTGCGCATTATATCCTCTGCTCGGGATAAATACCTGTCAAGTTAAAGTTAGCAGTGCAAAGAAGAAGAGATAGGTTGCTTATTTGTATCCAATGAAGGTGATTGAATGTATGACACAATAATTATCGGAGCTGGAATCTGCGGATTAACTGCAGCTATGTACGCTGCGAGAAAGAAGATGAAGTTTGAGATAATCACGTCTCAGTTTGGCGGCCAGTTCATGGTCAGCGGAGAAGTCTTAAACTATCCAGGGATTGTCAAGACAACTGGGGTTGAGCTAAGCTCTATAATGGAAAATCAGATGGAGTTTAACGGCGTCAAGGTCAAGGATGGAGAGACTGTAAAGAAGGTAAAAAAGCTTAAGGGAAACTTTAAAGTAATAACTGACCAAGGTGAGTATGAAACAAAGACAGTTATAATCGCAACAGGCTCCAACCCAAGAAAGCTTAATGTACCTGGAGAAGAAAAATTTGCAAAAAAAGGTGTTGCTTATTGCTCAATCTGCGACGGGCCTTTGTTTAAAGATAAGGTTGTTACTGTTGTCGGTGGTGGAGCATCTGCTCTTGAAGCTGTTGACTTTCTGAAAGACATTGTAAAAAAGATGTATCTTATTGTTAAAGGGGACAAATTTACAGGCCATGAATATCTTATTGAGAGGGTTCAGAAGAATCCTAAGGTAGAGGTTCTTTTTAATACAGACACAAAAGAGATTAGGGAACAAGTTTGTCAATGCTGTTAAAGTTGTCCAGGATGGAAAAGAGAAAAAACTTGATGTGCAGGGGGTCATAATTGAGATTGGCCGTGTTCCAAGCACAGAGCCATTTGCAGATATTGTAAAGCTTGACGAGCATAAGCATATAATAATAGACTGCCAAGGAAATACTAGTGAACCGGGAATATTTGCTGCAGGAGACTGCGCATCCGGACATGAGTACCAGTATATAATCTCAGCAGGCCAGGGATGCATGGCTTTGATTAAGGCTGCAAGGTATCTTGCTAACAAAAAGGAGTAGGAGGGATAAAATGACTGAAGTAAACGAAATATACAAGTGCGAGATTTGCGGAAATATTGTGTCAATAGTTGCAAATGGCATTGGGAATCTTATATGCTGCAATGAGCTTATGACTAAGCTTGAGGAGAAAACATCTGCGCAGGAAGGAAAGGAAAAGCATGTTCCTGTAGTAGAAATCAAGGGGAACAACGTTACTGTGAAAGTTGGTTCTATACCTCACCCGATGGAAGAAGAACACTATATTGCGCTAATCCAGCTTACCAGGGGAGGCAAAGTGATTGCTGGAAAAAAGCTTTATCCAGGAGACAAGCCAGAGGCTTCATTCTGCCTTGACAACACAAAAGGGATTAAGGCAAGAGAGCTTTGCAATGTCCACGGATTATGGAAAAACTAAGGGGTGCAAAAATGCTTTCAGATATACCAAAAAAGCTGGGAAGTTCCCCAGATGTAGACAAAGAGATTCTTAGGGCAGGCATAATAGCAGAGCTTGATGCCATTAACCTATATGAGCAGATGGCAGCTATGGCTAAGGACAAAAACATAAAGGCCATGCTTTTGGACATAGCCAAAGAAGAAAAGACCCATGTTGGCGAGTTCCAGGCTTTGCTGCTTAACAGAGATTCGCAGCAGGTTAAAGAGCTAGAGGCTGGCAGAGCTGAAGTAAAGAAAGAAGTCGGGGAGTAATCCCTTATATTTTTATTTTTTAATTCTAATCATGAGATTATGGAGCATCCATCCCAAGTACTTGGACTCTAAAGGCCTAGTTGCGCTTTGGAGAGAGGCTTTGTTAGCCAAAAAAGTGCTTGAGGGCAAGACTAAGGGATACAAAAAACATCCTCAGCTGACTAGATTTAGGCAGCAGAAAGAGCCTGTAAAGGCTATAAATGCCTATTTAGCCACTATCTGCGGTGAAGCATGCAGCAGAGGCTATTGCTTTGATAAGTGCAAAATCGGGCTTAAAACTAAGGCTAAGATGAAGGTTACATCTGGGCAAGTTGGTTATGAGTTCAATCATTTGAAACTTAAACTTAAGAAAAGGGATTTAAACAAGTATAAAGAATTGATTAAGGTCAATAAAGTGTTAGCTAATCCAATATTCAATGTTGTAAAAGGTGGCATCGAGAGCTGGGAAAAACAATGAACAACTTAATCAGTGAAATAAAGAAGTTAAAAAAGAGCGAAATAAAGAAAACAATAGACTCAAGAATAAAAGAGTTCAAATCATTCTCAAAAAAAGATGATAAGGAATGGTTTAAGGAGATGTGCTTCTGCATCCTTACTGCAAATTCGACAGCTGAGCAATGCATCAAAGTGCATTGTCATGTGGGAGATGGTTTCCTCACATTAAACAAAGGCAGTCTTCAGAAGAAACTTCAGTCAGTTGGATGTAGGTTCCATAATAAACGGGCTGAGTATATCAATTCTTCGATTCAGTATAAGAATTCATTAAAAAAGATTATTCAAAAATTGAAAAACAATGAAAAGAGAGATTGGCTGGCTGAGAACATCAAAGGGCTGGGGTACAAGGAGACAAGCCACTTTTTACGTAATGTAGGTTATGATGATTTTGCAATCATTGATTTTCATATAATAGACATTCTTGTAGACAACAAGATAATCAAGGAGCCGAAGTCATTGAACAGGAATAATTATCTTGAAATTGAAGGCAAATTAAGAGAGCTTTCTAAAAAGCTAGGATTGACGCTTGCTGAGCTTGATTTATACCTTTGGTATATTGAAACTGGAAAGGTTTTGAAGTAAAGGTTTAATAAATAAAAGCCATTCTTTGTTCTAAAAGAGGTTCTTTATTTTTAGGAGTTTAAAGATGGCATATACAGAAGAAGAACTAGAAAG
>CAYUUH010000072.1:0-5813 GCA_964447855.1 uncultured Methanosarcinales archaeon
AAAAAGAGCTGCGGCAATTGCGCCTTCTTCTGTAACAGGAAGGGTCTTGGATGTGCCTTACAGGGACAATGGGCATTTATGTGTTGATACTGTTGTTGAAGTTGACAATGGAATCCATATGAGGGAAGCGAAGAAAATTGTAGAGCTGGCAAACGGGTATGGCGGAAGCGTTATATTAAGCAAAGGTGCCGATGAGCCTATTGACGGAAGAAGCATTCTTGGCCTGATAGGATATGGAGTTGGACAGGGAGCTGTTGTTACTTTCAGAGTGCAGGGGCCTGAGCCAGAAAAGATGCTGGACTACTTAGTTCATTCTGTCAAGAAAACAGGAGAAACAACTCCAGCCAAACATTTATAAGCAATTAGTTCTTTTATATTTGGAAATGATTTCAAAACAATTAGGCGAGATTTTCCTCAGGGAAAAAGACCCGTTCAATGATATTCTGGGCCAGGAAAAGATAAAGCACGGCTTAAAGTCAGCCCTGCTTGTAGGAAGGCATGTTATAATTGTCGGTGCTCCTGGGATTGGAAAAACAACTCTTGCAAAGAATGTTGCAGAGCTATTGCCTGATATTGAGGTTGTTGACGGCTGTGAGTATCACTGCAGCCCTAAAGACCCTGTTTGTCCTTTGTGCAAGTCAAAGAAGCCTTCAAAGACTAGGAAAGTTAAGGGCATTGAAAGGTTCATAAGAATACAGGGAAGCCCTGACCTTACAGTTGAGGACTTATTGGGAGATATAGACCCAGTCAAGGCATTGAAGTTCGGGCCATTGAGCATCGAGGCATTCACCCCTGGGAAAGTTTTCAAGGCAAACAACGGAATTTTATTCTTTGATGAGGTAAACAGGTGCCCTGAAAAGCTGCAGAACGCGCTATTGCAGGTCCTGCAGGAAGGAAAAGCAACGATAAGCTCATATGATGTCGATATTCCTGCTAACTTTATCCTTATCGCAACGATGAATCCTGAGGACAGCTCAACAGAAAGGATTTCTGATGTTTTCATCGACAGGTTTGATGTGATTTATATGGGATATCCTGAGACAATGGATATTGAGACAAGCATTGTAAAGCAGAAAGGAAAAAAGCTTGATGTGAGTTTTGCTGATGACCTGTTGAGGCTTGCTGTATTCTTTGTAAGATTATTGAGGGAGGACGACAAGCTCAGCAGAAAGCCAAGCGTGCGTGCATCTCTTGGATTGTACGAGAGAGCCCAGGCAAATGCAAAGCTTAAAGGCAAGAAGTCAGTTGAGTTTGAGGATATTGCCGAGTCGGTTGTTTCTGTGTTAAGCCATAGGATTGAGCTTAAGCCTTCTGCAAAGTACCTTAAGTCCCCAAGCGAGTATATTGCTGAGAAATTCAAGGATTTCTCAACGAGCAATGCAGCCAAAAAGAGTGGTTACCTTTGACGACCAGAAAACTGAGGTCGAAAAGGTTTCTGATATAACTGAGCTTTCAGGCAAACTTTCCAAGAGTATGGCAGGCGACAAGCTGATGCACTCTGTTCTGGAAAACGACAAGAAGGCTGTCAAAGACGGCAAGCTTATACGCGAATCGATAAACCAGGGGCTTAGCTGCTTTACTCCTGACATGATGATGGAGCAGCTTGTAAAGAATTATTCTATGGCTGAAAAGATATACGGCCCTACAATCCTCAGGCTGCTTAGCAATTACGAGCCAGGCTATATCCAGAAGAACATAAAGATTCCTGAGTTCCAGAAGGAAGTAAGGAAGAATATGGAAGATAACATAGAAAGGCTCAAGGATGAAAAGCTGATTGACAGCAAGGGCAATATCAAGGAAAAGGGAATTGAGCTTGCATCCATCGTTCTCTACACAGAAGAATTGAGCCACCTTATGCCCAAGGGAATTCTTGGAGAGAAAGTCCACAAAAAAGCTGCCCATTACGGCGATGCAACTGATGTCAAGCCTTACAAGAAGGGAGACAGGTACAAGGATTTGGCAGTAAGGGATTCTATAAAGCTTGCAGTAAGAAGGTCTCATAAAGAGTTGATTAAGGAAGACCTTAAGACATTTGAAAGGCAGAGAAAGGGAAGCATCTCAATCATCTATGCGCTTGATGCATCAGGCTCCATGAAAGGGGCAAAGATTGATGTCTGCAAGAAAGCTGGCGTTGCGCTTGCATTCAAGGCAATAGAAGAAAAAGACAAGGTCGGCCTTATTGTGTTTGGCTCAGACGTTAAGACTGCGATTGAGCCGACAGACGACTTCGGGATGCTCTTGAGGGAAATAACCCAGATAACAGCCTCTAAAGAGACTAATATGGTAAAGACAAAAGAAAAAGCAACTGATCTCTTCCCGAATGACAATAAGACCAAGCACTTAATCCTGATAACAGATGCTATGCCTACTGTCGGAGACAATCCTGAAGATGCGACGATAAGGGCAATCTCTGAAGCAAGGAACAGGGGGATAACAATCTCATTGATAGGCATAAAGCTTGACGCAAAAGGAAGGGCTCTTGCAGAAAAGATAACTGAGATTGGCTCTGGAAAGCTCTATATCGTAAGAGATTTAGATAACATAGACAAGATTGTCCTTGAGGATTATTATTCTGTCTTGTAGGCTATTTTTGCGTTTTCCTGGTTAAGTGCCATATAAGTTTTTGCTGCAAACTGATGGGCTCCCTTTCTTTCTATTACTCCATACTTTGCTAAACTGGCGTATATCCTTGTCGTCAGGTTTCTAAGACGCTGGTTAACCTGGCTCCTGTTCTCCCACCTGTCAAACCTGTGCAGGGTATCTAATGTTATTGATTCTACAGGCACGGACTTTGCCTGGCTGAACTCCCTATAAAATACCTGGGGGTTCTTTTTATCTTCATACCTGTGCTCTACTCCGGTTCTTTCCACATCTTTTACAACAGCTTCCCAGAGAGCCTGCGCAATTCCGGTTCTTTTTAGCTCTTCAAACAATGCAAGCTCTGCCTGCCTGTTGGAAAGCCAATACGCTTCGCCTTTCCTGAAGCTGTAAGGCGGCCTTGAAGAATTTACAGGGAAAGCAGAATCATATTTTGCAAGAACTTTAACCAGATACATCGGGTCAGCTTCTATTGTCATGTCTCCTATTACTCCATCTATTCCTTTCATGGCAAATTGTACTGGCCTGATAATGTCCGTCTGTACCAGATGCAATAAGTCTGTCTCAAGAATCCCCCTAATGACTTCAGGGTCAAAATCATTTCTGCCAACTGCTGAGTCTAAATCTATCCTTGAGTTGTACCTAATTTCGCCTCTGCGCACAACCAATATCTTTCTCCTCGCAAGTTCTGCTTCATCGCAGCCCTCTGTCTGTTTCAAAAGTTCCAGAGTGTGTTCGCGTAATGGTTGTGCTGCCATAAACTCAACTCATCTCCACCAGAGGCTTCAAAAGACTAACAATCTTTTCAACTAAAGTATGTCCTGGGTCATAATCTGGGGAATAAGAAGATACATTAAGCCCGGATAGCTTTCTTTCTTTCAATAATCCAAGGGTAAGCTCTCTTGCTCTATCTATGGATATAGTGCCTACATCACCATAAACATGTCCGTTAAATCCCTTAAATACATCCACGCAATAGCTCAAGAAAAAAGGGCTTCCTATGGGCTGAGAAAGTATCTCTTCAATATTGTAATCATGTATCTTTACTGCATCTCTGCCTCCAGATGGGGTAGAGACTCCTGCAACATAATGTTTTCCCGGCATTTTGTTAAGGAAGTTAGAAACAATCAAAGGCGCAGCCTGTCCTCCATAAGGAGAATCGTCCGAATGCGCATCAAACAAGACAACATCTTCGCCTGATGTGGCATAGGTTATCATGTGGTGATGCTCTGATAGTATCAAGGGCTTTTCAACTGACCTTGCAATCTGGCCAATCTTCCTTGCACTTTCCTCTGATAAAGAAGCAGTTTCCTCTATAACCCTCTCTATTTCAAGTCCTGCCAATATTGCCCTGTAGGCTTCAACGCCCTCAACAGGCCTTACAATTATGCCTGTCCACCCCGAATCTGCCATAGCCAGTTATATGAAAATGGACTATATAAATCTTTCGCTTTTTAACCATTAAATAGTAGTTACAATATTATCAATTAGTTTTAAATAGGTAAATGAAAAACAACAATGTATGAATATACTAGCATTTGTCGATATGCACGGCTCGCTGACTGCCATGAAAAAAATAGAGAAGCAGGCAAAGAAAGCTGATGTTATAATCTGCGCAGGAGACTTTACAATATTCGGCCAGGGTGTAGACCATTTCCTTAAGAAGTTCGATGCTTTGAACAAGCCGTTCCTTATTGTGCATGGAAACCATGAGGACGAGTATGAGCTTGCAACAATCGCAAAGAAGTACAAGAATATCAAGTTCCTCCATGCAAGAGGGTACAAGGAAGGCGATTATTTCTTCCTTGGCTACGGCGGAGGAGGGTTTTCCTCAAGGGACAAGGCATTTGAAAAGCTGTCAAAGGATTTTGAGAAAGAGATCAAGGAATTGGGGAATCCAAAGACAATCCTGATAACGCATGCGCCTCCGTATAAGACGAAGATTGACAGGATAATGGACGAGCCATGCGGAAACAAGTCAATAAAGAAATTTGTTGAAAAAGTAAAGCCTCTTGTCCTTGTTGTTTCTGGCCATCTTCATGAGAATTCAGGAAAAGAAGACAAGGTTGGAAACACCCGCGTTGTTAACCCAGGTCCCTATGGAAAGTTAATCACTGTATAGTGTAAAAATATTTAAATCATTCTAGATTCTAGCATTTTATGGGTTTGGCTGATGTTTTAGAGCGCAATAAGTTTGGAATTCTCAATGCAATCAAGAAGTTAGGAGATTCTCCTGAAAGTCTTTACAAGGCCAAGAGGCTTAAACTTGATAATGGGGATGTTTTGATTGATATGTTTGCTTCATATTCAAGCAGGCAGGAGCTATGGCTTAGTGTTGCAAGCGATGAAGTGGCAGGCCTTGACAGCCTGGTGGCTGGCTCTGAAGAATGGATAGACACGATCGAACCAGGAGTTTACCAGGACCCTGAGAAATATTTCACAATACGCCCAAAGGGCAATACAGTAAGGATAGAATACTGGGAAGAGCGCAAAGAGCCGTTCACAAACCAGGAATATGCTGCGCATATGTGCGACCTTATAGATAAAGTTATAAGTTTGCTTAAGGCAAAGCAAAGTGTCAAGCCAGAAGAATACAAAGCATCCCCTGAATCAGGGATTGTTGATTATGAAAGCCCTGAAGCATTGGCTGAGGCAATCAAGTCAGGCGAGCATAGCATTTACAAAAACCTTACTACATTCCTGATAGGAGGAAGAGAAGCAAGCGTCTCTATAGTTGATATCAAAACAGGGAAATAAGGCTAAATGCTGGAGGCCAAAGAATTAAAGTTCAGTTTGAATATAAAGAGATTACTCCTGACGCCCAATTAGCAGGATTTAAGAAAGTTCTTGAAAGCGAGCTAAAGTACCAGCTCAAATATTAAGGAAATTATTATTAGAATTTCATAACCCTTTCTTTAGAGTCTTCCTTCATCAAAAGAACAACCCTTGACTCTTTTTTCTCGTCAACAATCTTCAGCCCTGAATGCTCTGCTATGCTCTGAGCAAACTCCTTAATCTCTGAATGAAGGGGCATGTTCTTTATTGAAAGCCTCTGCTGCGAGTATCCAACGTGCATGTATGCCTTAACCTCAACAAAGTCAGCATTATTGCCGATAAGCTCTGCGTATTTCTCAGGCTTAATCATATTAAAATCTTTTACTAAAGTCATCCTTATTGCGCTGCGTTTAAAATTCTTTAATAATTCTAAAGTCTTA